>JBBDIG010000016.1 GCA_040880525.1 Bacteroidia bacterium | reverse complement strand
TAGTGTAAAAAAATTATTCACTTCTCAAAAGACAGAGTTTAAATTACACCCTCTTATAAAACTCAAACTTAAATAAATTGAAACTCCCTTAATAATTCAAAGCTATTGGCTAATTCGCCTCATGCATGTTTTGGAATACTTTGCTTTGGCGCAAAACCAATAATGGCCCGGTCCTTTGATTCGGCTGTATAAAAGTTGAGCAATCCTTTTCCTTTGGCTTCTATTTGCCCATTAAAATTGCAATTGAAATCGTATCGAACGAGGTTGAAGATGGTTTCTGAAATGTTCACTTTCAATACTTCGCCATTGCTTTGTATGCGGGCGGCTGTATTTACCGTATCGCCCCACACGTCATAGGCCAGGCGGTTTTTGCCTACCACACCGGCCACCACCGGTCCTGCATGAATTCCCACCCGTACATCATACGTGCGCTCGCCATTCTTCCTTCGTTGCTCGTTCAGCGCTACCGTCTGGTTCCTTATTTCAATTCCGGCCTGCACTACCTCTGTGGTATTGGTTCGCCCGGGTACGGGCAGCCCCCCGGCAGCCATAAAAGCATCGCCAATGGTCTTGATCTTTTCCACATTGTATTTAGCCACAATTTCATCGAACATGCTGAAATATGTATCAAGGTCCTTTACCACCTGCTTGGGACTTGTCTCGGCAGCCATCAGCGTAAAGCCTTTTATATCCACAAACATCACCGTTACGTGCTCATAATATTTGGGTGTCACGAAACCCTTCTTCAATATTTCAGTGGCGACTTCCCTGGGCAGCGTATTTTCCAGCACCTTCAAAAGTTTGGTATTTGCCCTGCGAACATTTTCCTGCTTTACCCCAATAAAAAAAGCGAAGATGCCGAGGAAAAACGGAGCCGTATTAATAATCCAATGCAGGGGTTGCTCCTCCTGAACGGTACGCAGATTTACAAAGGTAAAATCCAGGTTCCTTACGTGCAGGTCAATTAAAGTGGAGATCAAAGGGAAGCTTAATCCAAAGCATACTCCAAAGAATGTATACCTGACCCGGTCAGCGTTTCTCATGCGGGACAGGAGAGATTCCAGCTTTTCAGAAGCTATCCGGATGATCTTATTCACGAGGTTGCTATAAAGGGGTGGTAAGAAAAAGTGGTTTACCTGTGCTGAATGCCAATAGCCTGGAAGGCGCAATTTAGGGCAAATTCCTGTTTTTTATCTCCCTGTTTTAAGCCATAATGAGGCTGGAAAATGGTCAAAAAAAAGGAGTATTATATTCTTGCCTTAGCCATTACATGGTAGCGGGGATCTTCCACGCTTTCCTCAATAACCCTGGCAAGCTTAGGCGATGCCTTGATCATCAATTGCTGACATTCCTCGCTAAGGTGCTTTATTTTCAGTGATTTGCCGGCAGCTTCATATCTTTCCACGAGGTTGAATAATGCTTCCAGCGCTGAATGGTCTGCCACGCGGGATTCCATAAAATCAAATACAACTTTATCAGGATCATTCTGCACATCAAATTTGCTGTTAAAGACCTGTACACTGCCAAAGAAAAGCGGCCCCCATATTTCATAAACTTTGGTTCCATCTTCTAAAAAGTGCTTGCGTGCTCTTATCCGTCTTGCACTTTCCCAGGCAAAAACGAGGGCGCTGATGATGATGCCTGCCAAAACCGCCAGCGCCAGATCAAAAATTACCGTGAGGGCAGAAACGGTGATCAGCACAAAAGCATCGCTCTTAGGAATTTTGGGGAGGATCCTGAAACTGCTCCAGGCAAAAGTGCCTATTACAACCATGAACATTACACCGACTAAAGCAGCCAGTGGCACCTTCTCAATAAGATTGGCCGCAAAAAGTATAAACCCCAGCAGTGCCAGTCCTGCTGTAATTCCGGAAAGCCGGGTCCTCCCTCCGCCTTTAATATTTATAAGGGATTGTCCGATCATGGCACAACCTCCCATACCCCCAAAAAAACCGGTAACAATATTGGCACCTCCAAGCGCCAGGCATTCCCGATTGGCGTTCCCGCGCGTTTCGGTAAGTTCATCCACAAGGTTCAGCGTCATCAGCGATTCAATAAGACCAATGGCTGCGAGGATCAGTGCATAGGGGCCAATGAAGAGGAGCGTTTCCAGGGTGAATGGAATTTTGCTGAAGATGGCTGTCTGAAATTGCGGAAGCCCGCCATCCAGTCCCTGCCCACCACCTTCCTTTATAAAGCTGCCTACTGTAGCCACGTCCAGCTTCCCGATAAGCACTACCACAAATACGACAAGGATTGCAATAAGCGCCTCCGGCAATTTCTTGCTGATTCTGGGCAGAAAATACATAATAGCCATTGTAAGCGCTATCAGGCCCAGCATCCACCAAAGATCGGTGCCGCCCATCCATACAGATTCACCATTGGTAACTTCCTTAAACATGCTGAATTGCGAAAGAAATATGACGATGGCCAGTCCATTAACAAAACCCATCATCACCGGATGAGGAATAAGCCGCACCAGTTTTCCAAGTTTTAGCGCTCCCATCAGCATTTGGATTATTCCCATCATGATCACCGTGCAAAAAAGGTAATACAACCCCAGGTTTTCACCTTCTGCACCCATTGCGTTGCCCTCTGCCACCAGGCTTACGGTTACCACCGCCAGGGCTCCGGTTGCACCGCTTATCATTCCGGGACGGCCTCCAAAAATTGAAGTGATCAGCGCGACCATAAAAGCTGCATATAGTCCCACCAACGGATCAACCCCGGCCACAAAAGAAAACGCCACTGCCTCAGGTATCAGTGCAAGCGAAACAGTAAGGCCGCTAAATATGTCATTCTTAGCGTTTGTCGCCCTGCTTATAATAAAATCTTTCATGTAAATTTTCCCCTAACAAGGGTGCAAAAGTACGCTTAAAGCCGCTCTGCGGCTATACTATCTTCCGGACGGAATGGCTGATATTGGCCATGCTTAATCAAAGAAAACCAGAGAGCCGGACGTGGATTCATTCATCCTGCCTGCGTGCTGATTTTTAATAATTCAATATTATTTCTTTTAATGGCATTGGCGCAAATGCTTCTTTTAAACGTTAACTCTAAAAGCATCCAAAATCCCCTTTTGCCAAAAATTCAATTCTCCCTGAACATTCCCAAATAGGATTTTTAAATAAAGCAACTTTTAGTAATGCCGTTTTCATTCTTCATTTTTAAATTTTTCATTTCCCAAATTGCCAGATGAGCCTTTTGTTCCGTCATCGACACTCCTGACAAACCTGAATCAATACCTACCTTTGCCGTTAATATTTAAATCCGAAGAAACATGGCCGATAATGATATAAAAAACCTTCGGGAGGCGCTGAAACATTCACCGGATAATGTGCCGCTGTTGCTGCATCTTGCTGCTATTTTACTGGTGCAATCCAAACTTCAGGAGGCTGAAAAGGAATATAAAAAAGTTCTGAGGCTGGAACCACAAAATACCCTGGCCAAACTGGGGCTGGCTAAAACCTACCTGCAGAAAAAGGAAGGGTCAACCGCCATCATCATCCTTGAGGAACTGGTAAGGGTTACTCCGCAGAACAGGGACGCACGGCTGATGCTGAGTAAAGCATTTCTCAGAGAAGGTTCAGTGGCTGAGGCCCAGGAACAATATGAGCAATTGCTGAAGCAGGATCCGGACTTCCGCGATGATGAATTGGACTCCCGCCTCCGTCAGCGTGCGGCAACGCCTCTTTTTGACGATGATGACGATGATGATGATTTTGACTTTGATGGCGAAGAGGAGATCTTTCGCGAGATGGAAAAGCCGGACATCACCTTTAGCGATGTTGGCGGGATGGAAGACGTAAAGCGCGAGATTGAGCTGAAGATCATTCGCCCGGTGCAGCATCCTGAACTTTATGAAGCTTATGGGAAAAAGACCGGGGGCGGCATTTTACTTTATGGCCCTCCCGGCTGTGGAAAAACCCACCTGGCGCGGGCTACAGCAGGTGAGGTAAATGCCGGCTTTATGAGCGTTGGCATCAATGATATTCTGGACATGTGGATAGGCAGCAGCGAGCGCAACCTGCATGAACTGTTTGAAGGGGCGCGCGCCAACACGCCCTGTGTGTTATTCTTTGACGAGGTGGATGCGCTGGGAGCAAGCCGCAGTGATATGCGGCAGAGCAGCGGCCGCCATCTTATCAACCAGTTTCTTTCAGAACTGGATGGCGTGGATGCTGACAATGAAGGGCTGCTGATCCTTGCCGCCACCAATGCACCCTGGCATCTCGATCCGGCATTCAGGAGACCCGGCAGGTTTGACCGCATTGTATTCGTTCCTCCGCCTGATGTTGCCGGACGAATTGCGATCATGAAAATATTGCTGCAAAAAAAACCGGTGGACAATATAGATTATGAAGCCATTGCCCGGAAAACGGAAGAATTCTCCGGTGCTGATCTGCGCGCTGCAATGGACATGGCTATAGAGGAAAAACTGCAGTCATCCTTTAAAACCGGCATTGCCGAACCCATTACCACCAAAGACATGCTTCAGGCAGTGAAGAAAATGCGGCCTTCTACCCAGGAGTGGTTCGGATCAGCCCGTAATTATGCGCTGTATGCCAATGACAGCGGACTTTATGATGACATTCTCCGGTATTTGAAAATTAAGAAGTAATGGATAATGCTTCTTTTCCCCGCGCATTGCTGCTGCTGGAGCAGGGGCGCTATGTGCAGGCAGAGCAGGAGCTCAGAAATGTCCTTGCCGGGCACCCGGAAAATGCAGGCGGCCTTACGCTGCTCGCCATTGCCCTGTCAGAGCAGAAACGGCTTGACGAGGCTGAAGCACTGGTGAACCGGGCCATTGCCCTGGACCCTGCTGATGCTCATGTGCATTATGTAAAAGCCCAGATCTTTTATAAACAGGATAAGGATCAGGAAGCTGAAAAAGAGATTCGCGAGGCCATCCGGCTCAATCCTGAAAATGCCCATTACTACGGAATTCTGGCGGCTGTTCTATTGGACAGAAAGGAATATGAAGATGCGCTGAAAGCCGCTGAAAGAGGCCTGGCCATTGATGCCGACCACCTTACCTGCCTCAACCTGCGCTCTACCATTCTCATTAAGATGAACCGCAAGGCGCAGGCTTTTGAGTCCATTGACAGGGCACTGCACATGGATCCTGAAAATGCGATGAGCCACACCACTTATGGCTGGAACCATCTTGAAAAAGGAAACCACAGGCAGGCACTCCATCATTTCCAGGAAGCATTGAAACGCGAGCCCAATTCAGAATTTGCAAGAAGCGGAATGGTGCAAGCCCTGAAAGCCCGTTACCTGATTTATCGTTTGATGCTGAAATATTTCTTCTGGATCAGCAATCAGAAACGGGGGATGCAGTGGGCCATCATCATTGGCTTCTACGTCATCTTCAAGGTACTCCGCACGTTTATGGATAAGAATCCTGAATGGACACCGGTGCTGTTGCCGCTCATTATTCTCTACATCATCTTTGCACTTTCCACCTGGTTCATATCGCCCTTGCTGAACCTGATTTTGCGGTTTAACAGCTATGGACGCTATGTCCTCTCCCATGAGGAACGCATGGCCTCCCACTTCACCGCAGTGGCGCTTGTTGCAGGAATTGCCGGGGCCTTTGGTTTTGTGGCTACCCAGGCCTCAGGATTTGCAGCGCTGGGTATTTATGGCCTCACTATGATGGTTCCTTTGTCGCAATTTTATTTACAGGCGAAAAAGAACAAGCAGTTGATGCTACGTGCTTTCATCGTTTTACTCGGCATTATTGGCGCAGTTGGCGTTGCTGCTTTCTTTG
This sequence comes from Bacteroidia bacterium, assembly GCA_040880525.1. NCBI lineage: Bacteria > Pseudomonadati > Bacteroidota > Bacteroidia > Bacteroidia bacterium. Next base: position 153,129 of record JBBDIG010000016.1, on the reverse strand, counting down.
CCGGCCATCCCGCAGCCGACCGCATTGCCATCGTTTATGGTGTTGGGTTTTTTGCCTTTCAATGGATTGCAAATGCGCTGATGACAAAAAATTGAGGAGGGATAATTAATGCAGGCATTCAAAAACCTTCACAATTAAAATCCGGCAAACGTGGTGCATCTATGTTTTTGAACCAAACTTCCAAGTGTCGTTTTTAGCTGTTATTCCCCGCAGCTTTGCTACCGGGAAAGGAAGACAGCACCTTGAAAAGCAACGGGATGCCAGCCGCAAAAGCCGTTATAAAGGTGAATACCTGATTATAGGCTTCCCGCTGCGTGAGGAATAAAAACAATGCGATTCCTAAAATTACCAGCAGCAGTGGAACGCGCACCTTGCTCCAGGTTCCGTTTTCTTTTAGCTCCTGCTCCATTCGCATGGCTTCGGCCCGGTTAACGACCGTGAGAATAAAATTCCTGAAACTCTTATTCATAACCCTGATGGAGCCATCATGAATAATCAATCCTCTTTTCAGAAGCCTTGTAATAGGCTCAGTATTTTTTGGATTAACAACGCCATCCTCGGCTACATCATAGAGCACATACTTTTCTTCTTTATTTAATGAATTCCATATAGAATAATAGTACACTTTTGCCAGGCTTTGAATTTTAAGGATAATTTCATCATTTCTAAATTGAGTGCCGGATGCCTCCTGTATTCTCACCTCATTAAGCAATTCATTCTGAAGGCGATGAAGATACTTCCCATGTTTACATTCCTCCTTTATCAGCGTTATGCAGTCTTCATCCCAGGCATCAACCTTGGGTGTCTCCCCTTCGGCAATTCGCAATGGAAAATATATTTTATAAAAATTGTTCAGCAAATTCATATATCGATCAAACGTTGCTTCCGGATCCCACTTTTCACCGGAAGCATCCGAATTATTTTCATCTACAGGTTTACGTTTCAGATCTTCCAGAATTTCAAGGGGATGCGTAGCGCTTACAATAATTAATCGCTTATCCTGGAGATGCATCAGTTTTTCCAGCAGCATTAATTTTTGAATATTGATCCCGCGGTTTTTGCTGTTGTATTCAAAATGATCAATTACCACAGTATCCGCATCTGAATTCTTTGCCTGGTTCACTGCATCCTCCCAGCCACCGGGATTAAGTCCGAGATCCACAATATCCAATTCCTCGTATCGCTTCCCTGCAAATGCCTCTTTAATATAATCGCTTTTGCCACTGCCAGGCAGCCCTATATACAAAAGATGCAGTTTCTCCTGATCCCGGATATTTTTGATAAGGTTTTGATCCAGTTGATACTCATCATCATTTTCAAAAAAAGTATCTACAAATACCTGCCTTAAAATAAATTTAATCAACGCAATTAACAGTAGAATGCCAACCAGTGTTAAAAATATAAACATCCCTGTAACTATTTTTTCCCGGGCACCGGCTGAGAAAAACAATAGCGTACCATAAGGGAAAGGGGAGGCTAAATACAGGTTTTGCATTGTAACCGACCCACTGTCTGCGTTCCTGTAAAAATTATAATTTAGCAGTAGTTGCTCCTTTCCTGGCTCCCATGCAAAAACATCATGATCCGGATCGTCAAGGATCATGTTCTGGCTGCGCGCTGCAAATTCATTAAATCGCGGACGCCCTTGTATGAATAATGTCTGGAAGATTGAACCACCTTTCTCCCTTGCGTGGCTATCATTAAATAAACTGTGAATAAAACCTAAAGATCCTTTTTTATCCGCATCCGGTTGATAGAAAAATACATTTTCATCCTTTAAAAAATAAAATGCATTTCCTGTTAATGTATCTTCTTCACTGCCTGCTTCATAGCCCTTTTTTCCAAACCATTCATTTAATTTTTCGGCATACTCCACCTGATGATATTTTAACAGCAATATTTTTTCGTTCTGGTACGCTACTTTGAAAAAAATATAAGCCGGCAGGGCACTTACGATAATCAGCCAGCAAGTGAGCACCAGCCGGTAAATAATTCTGTAGCTGTCGGTCCATTTATCGCGCGGAAAATACCGCGGCAACAGGAAGGTCAGCAATAAAATGAGCAACTGGAAAAGAATCAGCAAAAAGAAAGAGGATGAAAAGCCATCCTGCTCCAATGCCACCAAATTAAATAATAAAATAAAACTTATAGAAGTAATAGTAAAGGGTAAAAATCTTTTTTTAAAAATAGCCGTACCTCTGATTCTTTTAATATTAAAATAAACGATTGTGGTACTATAGGTAGTAGCAAGAAAAGCCAGGATCATACTGATGAGCGGATCGTGGATCCTGATTACAAAAAACAATAGTAAAAGCAATATGATCAGCAGCAGGTTGGCAAGGGTGAGTTGGTAAGCCCTGCTTTTATAAAGCTTGGGAATGAGCCAGGTAAACCGGTGCTCGCGGATGCGAAGCCTCGTAAAGCGCCTAGTCGTAATATCCAGTATCAGGGCAAATAAAAGGAGATAAATAAAATGCGCCATGATAAAAAAAATGGCGGCACTTAATATTTCGGCATAGCTCATCCTGATATTCGAAAGATCCTTAAAAGTAACCACGTAGAAAGGTAGCTCCTGCAAAGGCGCAATAAACACCTGGTGCTCTCTTGCCGCATACTGGGTTTGAAAAGCGTAACCTGATCCACCTGAAATCCCGGATATCAGCGCATTGCTGTTGCCGAATTCCTGCAACAGGTTTTGCTGTAAATTCTTCGATTTATCAGAATGAAAAAGGACCTCACCCTGCTGGTCTATAATAGCAAAACCGTATTCCGCTGGGAACACAGGGCTGAATACAGAGAAAGGTTCAGCCAGCAGGGCTACGATGCTGTCATAGCTATTGTTTCGGGGCATAGAAACCGCCACCGAGCTTTCACCGGAAAGATGGGAATAAATGGATTCAACGTAAATGCTTTTACCGTGGTAACGATAAGCCTGACGCTGTTTTATTTTATTAAAATAATCGCGACCAGCCAAAGAAATCTCCAGCGTATTTCTTTCAGAAGCTGTCCATTTCACCTTTTGCCTTCCCTGACCGTTTGTCCAGTATATCATCTGAAACCCGGGCAGCAGTTGTGCAGTGGAGCTTATAGCTTCCTGCTGCGGTGGTTCAGAACCATCACTCTCCAGTACGGGTGCTTTGCTGATATTTACCAGGTTCTTCGCCAGGAGCGTATCCTCAGCCTGCATGGAATCCAGGATTGAGAGCACATCTATCGCGGAGTGAATATCTTTATGGAAATTGTTCTTTACCCGCTCGTTCAGCATGGCCAACTGCTCCCGGCTGTCCTGCTTGTCAATGATCATGTATCGGTATGCCTGCAATGTTAGCAGCATCACGATGGGAATGCCCACAATAAGCGACACGCCTGCAATGGTAATGTCGCTCTTTTTGAGTTGCTCGCTTTTGCTTAGCAGCTTCAGCTTGAGAAATGGCAGGCTCAGCAATCCAATGGTGACAAGAATAAGCAGGACAATAATTGCCATCGTAGAAATATGCATGCTCGAACTCGCAAAATTTCCCACCTTAGTAAGGCCGCACAGCATCCACCTTTCCTCTCCAACCGCCTTGAAAGGCTGCACGAACATTTGATACCTGGACCCTCCGATCTCCACTTCCTTTACTACGCCTGAAAGGAGTTCGGAGCGGCTATTAGCGGGCAAAAGCAAAGAATCTTTATTGGTTATCCTGACATCTGTTGGGAGTTCATTATATACTACGTTGCCCTTTTCATTGAAAATAAGGTAGCTGTCAAATACTTCCTGCTGGAGGAGCGGTTGAAAAAATTTACCGGCATCAGCATAGATCAGCAAATTCATCCAATTATTGCCATCTTTAAAAGTAAGTGTTGCAAACTCAAATTCATCGTGCTTTAACGGGGCATCTGTTATTGTTTCAGATTCACATACAAGCCTGGAAATGCGGATCCTCGTACGGTTAGTAAAATGCACCAACGAATCATTCCAGTACTGTTCCTGCTGGGAGAGGTTTCTTTCTTCGCAAATTGTGCAGACAGGGCAGGCCTCCTCCACGGTCTTCCTGGCATTTAATTCAAGATATGAATTTAGCGCCTTTCGAGACTGTTTATCAGTATAATGCCGTTGCTCTTCGGATGCCCAATTTACCCTGCTATACTTTACCTGAGAGTGCCAAAGGCCCTCCTGATTCTCCTGATCTTTTTTCTCCTCAGGTTCCGGATCCAGGTTCATCTTGAGGATATTAGATTGATGGCCGGCATTGGTCTGCAAAACCTCATAGCTCCGCTTGAAATTCTCAGTGATCTTTGCCAAGACGCGGAAATTGCGTGCCTTCAGCGCCTCAGATTGGGCCGGCACATAAATGAAGAAAAATGCGGTAAAGGCTACCGCCAGCAGGATTACCGTGGTAATAATGATCCCGCTTTGTCTGCTTTTTGGGGTTAGCGCGGCCATAGGTTGTAGTAGTTGCTGAACTAAATCTACTTCAAGATTAATAAAATATAATGAGGGAAAATGATCCTTCTTTATAATTACCGGGCCTTGTCTCTATTCCTTAATGTTTATCCTGGAAAAATAAGTGTTCAAAATAATACCTGCCTTTTATATTTGCCGGCATGAAAATTCAACTGAAACTCGAAGAACTGGCTATGTTCGGACTGGCCTTCTATCTGTTCACAACTTTACCGCTGGAATGGTGGTGGTTTTTGGTCCTCCTTCTCTTGCCGGATGCCGGAATGATCGGTTATGCTATTAATCCGCGGGCGGGCGCAATTACCTATAATCTCTTCCATCATAAAGGCATTGCCATTTTGCTGTATGGGGCGGGGGTAGCACTGCACGAGGAATGGTTACAGGCTGCGGGACTCATTATGTTTGGACATGCAAGCATGGACCGGATATTTGGCTTCGGACTAAAGTTTCCCGATAGTTTTAAGAATACGCATTTAGGTAAAATCGGGGGTGGTGATTGAGGAGGGTATTAGACACTAAGGCGCTAAGGCTCAAAGAGGCACTAAGGTGTTTCTGACTCCAATACATCATTTAAATTTTAGACACTAAGGCACTAAGGCTCAAAGATGCACTAAGATGTTTCTGACTCCCATACATCTTTAAACTTTAGATACTAAGGCGCTAAGGTGTTTTAAACCTATAGACGTGGAATTTCTCCTCTAAGAAGGTTCAAGGAAACACTATGGTTTTTCTGATCTCAGGAGCTCATTTTAATATTATGGAATTGGATTTTGTCATTTATTTAAAAGCGGCCTTCTTTGGCTTTTAATAAACTAAGTTTCCAGTAGATCGGCAAGTCTTTTCCCAAGCAGGCTGCCGATGGCGATGCCCATTCCGCCTAATCGAACGCCCGTTACCACATTTGCGGAAACCTGACGAATGATGGGCTTTTTAATTTTACCAAAGGCCATAATTCCGCTCCAGGTATGTTCTGCCTCAAATGATTTTCCCGGAATAATCACCTCGCGCAATAACCGGTGCAGCGCGTCCTGTATTATTGCTGATGTCCCCGGCTCTGTAGTTTCCTCGCCTTTTTTGTCGAGGTTGCGGCCACCTCCCAGAATGATCCGGCTGCCATAATTCCTGAAATAATAATAGCCTTCATCATAATGGAATACTCCTTTAAAAGGTAAATCCGGAACCGGTTTCGTGATCAGGACTTGTCCCCGCCCCGGCACAAGCTCCAGATCAGGTAAAAGTTCCCGCGCAAATGCATTTGTACAAACGGCTACTTTCCCGGCAATGAACTGCACAGGTTGTTTAGTCCATCCACTTTGAACGGATACTGCAACGTTCTCTCCCTGGTCTTTTATAGCTATTACAGATGCTCCTGTGATTATTTCGATGCCTTGCTGAGTAGCCAGCTTTTGCAACGCTTTCATCATTTTTCCCGTATCAATCTGGCCCTCATACCTATTTTCTACAAGGTACTTCACTGTGCCCGTGGCAAATCCAAAATGTTTTAGCTTATCGGTAGCGAGCGAAAAAACATTTGCATCAAAAAGCGGGTACAGGAGCTTGTTTACCTCTTCCAATCTCTGGAGGGCCGGTGCCTGGAATTCAGTCAGCAACTCGTAACCACCATAATTTTTGAAACCGATGGCTCGGTCACCGAGGCGCTGCCGCAGCAGTTGCAAACCTTCCCACCGGTCCTGCACCAACCGGAGCATTTCTTCAGGTGGCATGGCCTGGAGATCGTCCAGCAATTCTGTGAGGCTGCCGAAGCAGGCAAAACCAGCATTCTTTGTACTTGCTCCGCTGGGAAAGAGGCCGCGCTCCAGCACCAGCACTGAAGCCTGCGGATATCGCTCTGCAAAAGCCACTGCGGTGGACAGGCCCACAATTCCACCTCCCGTAATGATCAGGTCGTAATTCAGAAAAGATTGCTTTTCCCAAAAACTCAAAGTCGTTTGCAAGGGGAACTTTTTTATTGCAGGAGTGCGGCAAATCTCTGGTTTTGAAAACACTTTCCATTACAGAATCAACCTCAATAAAAAAGGGAAAAGCTGATACCAGATCAACCCTTCCCCGCACTAATCAAAAAAAAAAGAAAATTGGATAAGGAAACTTTATTACTTAATAATCTTTTGGGAAATGGCCTGATTACCGGATTTCATGACAAGGATCATTTGCCTGCTGTCGAAGCGGTTCAGCGAAATGCGAACCTGATTATAGCCCGCTGAAAAAACCTCTGTCCGGCTTTCTAAAACGCGACCATTTATATCGTACAGCGTGATATCCGCGCGGCCGGCTTCTTCGGCTTTAAATTCAAGATTATAATCTCCGTCAATTCTATTATACCAGGTATTTTCTCCTGCAAATATTTTTTTACCGGTTTGAACGTGGCGGGTTTCTGAAACTTCAGAAGAACCGTCAATATCCACCTGCCGGAGGCGATAGTAAATAGAAACAACCTCCAGTTGCAGGGCACCGGCATCAGTAAACCGGTATTTGCGAAAGCTGTTGCTGTTGCCTGCTCCGGCTACTTCGCCTGTCTTTTCCCAGGTTTCTCCATCCGTGGAGCGCTCTATCTCAAATTTCAAATTATCGGTTTCAGCAGAAGTAACCCAGAATAATATAGCGTCTTCGTTTTCGGCAGTTACACCAAACTGCACCAGTTCCTCACTAAAATTGCTGTTGTTTTCCTCTGAATGGTCTTCTGTGCCATTTACCTCAATCTCCGGGTGGCGCGTAATGCCAGAGCCTTCCGCGCCTGAGCCACTTTGAAAGTCATTTTGTCCGGTAATAAATACGGTTGAGAGAAGATTACCGATACTGAAGACAGCATTAGGAGTGGCTTTCCCCGGAGCATTAAGGATTATATAATCGTTTTGGCCAAAGCGAGAACTAACATCATAAACCTGTGCGTCTCCTGCATTAGCCGTCAGGCCTATCGAAACGAGGCCGAGCACCACAACTATTTTTAATACCTTTTTCAGGTGATTGTAAGATTCTAAGCTTTTACCTATAAGACTCATAGTATTTCCCGTAGCGCGCTTTGTCATTTCGGGTACAAATATAGATAGCTTTTTCAATAAATATAACATTTTTTATATTTTCTTACAAAGGAGATACTTTCTCTCATGGCATGAAAGATTAAGCGCAAGCAAGTGATTTCTAACAAAAAGATGCCTTCAATCTCATAAAGTGGCATTTTTTGACTTGAACAGTGCGAAGAAATATTGTCGAAAAAATACTATTTACTCCCACTTAATTATATTTCTTACCCAGGTAAGAGCCTGCCCGGAGGGTTCGGTCTGTCCTGAATTTCAGGATGAAAGAAATTATAATGCGATGACCGTTCTCAGGGAAACCCCGGCCAAACGGGGATTTGTCCCGTAATTTTGCAGGATGGAACTGATCACACATCTGAAGATAGGCAGGATAGATAACCTGAGCGATGCGCGATATGGAGCAGGCGTAGGGGCCAGCTATGCAGGTTTCTGCTTTGAGTTAAACCACCCGCAATACCTGACTCCTGAAAAAGCCACGGCCATCATGGCCTGGCTGGAAGGGCCGAAAATGGTGGGAGAGTTCGACATTCAGGATGCCGAAGAAATCAATACGCTGAGCAATTTGCTGGAGCTGGACATGGTGCAGTTGAAAGATCCCCGACCTGTACAGATGCTACAAAAGGTGGAAAAGCCGCTCATCCAGAACCTGTGGCTGGACCGGATGAGTACGCAAGAGGTGAAAGATTTCATTGAGGCATCCCAGGATGCAGTTGAAATGTATCTGCTGTCGTTTTCCGGGAGCTTTGAGCAGCAGAACAAATGGCTGGAGATACCGGCAAACCAAAAACTCTTGACCGAACTCACCGAAGATTATATGATCCTCCTGGGTTTTTCATTTAATACAGAAAACCTGCTGCCTATTTTAGAGAGATATACACCGCACGGCATCAATTTGCAGGGAGAACCGGAATCGAAGCCCGGCTATAAGGACTTTGAAGATCTCATTGACCTGGTGGAATTGCTTGAGAAATAGAAATGCAACATCCGCTGGCGTCATCACCAGCAAAGCTTATTTCTTCTTAGGAAACCGCATTTTGTATTTGGCCGGTACAATGCCTTTGGTGATCGCGTTGAGTTTCCTTTTTAGCAGCGTCCGCTTGAAGGCAGGGATCCTGTCAGTGAAGAGGATTCCCTCCACATGGTCGTATTCATGCTGAATTATCCGGCCCAGCAAATCATCAAATTCTGCCTGGTGCTTCTTAAAGTTCTCATCATAATATTCGATCAGAATCGCCTCTGGCCGCTTCACTATTTCCCTGATACCGGGAATGCTGAGGCAGCCTTCTTCAAATGACCGGTCTTCTCCTATTTCCTCGATAATTTCAGGGTTGATGAATACCCTCCGGTCCTGTTTTTCTTCGTCCGTCATTTTGCCGGCATCCGTCACAAACAGCCGGATTGATATGCCCACTTGTGGAGCTGCCAGGCCCACGCCCTCCGCTTCATCCATTGTGGTGAACATATCTTCAATCAATTGCTTCAACTTCGGATAATCAGGCGAAACATCTATCGCCTTTTTCTTCAGTACCGGATCGCCATAAGCTACAATCGGAAGCGCCATTTTTTATATTACAATTTCAGATTAAAATTAAAAATTCATTCCAGTTTTAAATCTTTTCTTTTCTAAAAAAGTCTGGAGAATAAGTACCGCACTGATCTGGTCAACCCGTTCTTTTTCCCTGCGTTTTTTCCTTTTCATTCCGCCCTCCACCATCGCTTCTACGGCTCTCCGGCTTGTAAAGCTTTCATCTTCGCGGTATACCGGAATTTCAGGAAAAACCTTCTTTAGCCGGTTAATAAAAGGCAGGATATGTTGCTCAGCTTCGGCCGGAGATCCATCGGCCTGGTGGGGTTCGCCCACCACAAATGCTTCCACCTGCTCTTCCTTCAGGTAGTGTTGCAGGAAAGGGATCACGTCTTTGCTATGAAGCGTATCCAGTCCACTGGCTATCAACTGCCCGGGGTCTGTTGCTGCCATTCCCACCCGCTTGGTTCCATAATCAAATGCAAGAATTCGCGCCATAAACGGCTACAAAGGTAGGATTCAGATAAACTCAGAATTCAAAATCCAGCAATAGCAAGGGTTTCAGGCTCATTTCAGAGCTATCCTATTTCCTTGCGGAGGAAAGATATGTGGAAAATGTCAGCCGCCAATAATCTCTCCGCCATTGGGATGCAGCACTTGCCCGGTGATGTATGATGATTCATCGCAAGCGAGAAATACGAAGCATGGCGCCACTTCTTCCGGCTGGCCGGCCCGGCCCATCGGAGAGTCCGTACCAAACTTCTCCACCTTTTCCTTCGGGAAAGTGGAAGGAATGAGAGGCGTCCAGATTGGCCCCGGAGCCACGGCATTGACCCGAATTCCCTTTTCGGCCAGGTTAGCCGAAAGAGAACGCGTAAATCCGATGATCGCACCTTTAGTGGAGGCATAGTCAATCAAATGCCAACTCCCGCGATATGCGGTTACAGAAGAGGTATTCACTATTGCGGCACCTTTCTTTAAATGTGGCAAAGCAGCCTGGGTGATATAAAACATGGAGAAAATATTGGTGCGAAAGGTTTTCTCCATCTGCTCCGCGCTGATGTTAAGGAAGTCCTCCTGTGGGTGTTGCTCCGCAGCATTGTTGATCACTACATCGAGTTTCCCAAATTCCTCGATGGTTTTCTTTACCGCCTGCCTGCAGAACTGCTCATTGCCCACATCACCTTTAATGAGAAAACATTTGCGGCCTTCCTCCTCTACCTCCTGTTTTGTTTTTCGTGCATCTTTATCCTCGTTAAGATAAATGCACACAATATCCGCCCCTTCCCGGGCCATAGCAATACAGGTAGCACGGCCAATGCCGCTGTCACCCCCGGTAATAAGCACAATCTTATTTTCCATCCGTGCGCACCCGCTGCGGGTTGCAGGTTCATACTCCGGCCTGGGATGCATTTGGTGCTCCTTTCCCGGCTGCTCCTCCTGTTGCTGCTCAGGAAATCCCTGCTTGCCTTGCTTTTCCTTTCCCATTACAATACAGGATTTATTTGCGCATTTTATAAATGATCCAGCCCACGATCAAAACAATAATGACGACAAGAATAATGGCGGTCCAGAAACCTGCCTCAAAGATCCCCACTATGAGATCGCAGCCGGAAAAGGTGAAAAGAGAAAGGAAAAGAAAGGCCATTAAGGCCAGGCGAGGAAATACCCTGCGGTAATTGGTTGGTTGCATGGAAATATATTTTTAGCTAAAAAACGCAATTCTAATTCAAAGGTTTAAACGCAATCTTTACTCTATGATTTTTTCTGTGATGGGAACACGCATGGGACGGATTCAACGAATTTGGCAGGTTCTTTTTTACAATCCTTAATGGGAGCGATTAATATTTATTATCATAATAATTCTTAGTAACAAGAATTGTCTGCTAACAGTATAACCCTATTCAATAAATAGTTATGAGTTTGGATCAGCGTGGTAAAAAAATAAAATTAGACACCATACTAAAAACTCTTTGTGATTCTTAGAGCCTTAGTGCATTTGTGTCTAATTTCCGTTGTTACTAAGACCTTAAATAAATCCACATTTTTAAGAAATTATATTCCGGAAATTTAATTTATATAAATGTTAACCTAAAAGCAATTCAAATCCAAAAATCCTGTCCTTTTATTTTTAAATTTAAAGTTTGCTAACAAGCGTACATTGTATTTTAAGTAATTCTTCAAACGGAATATTTTTAAATCTTTCATCCAGCGGAGTAGCTCTCAGCTCGTCAGGATTTCCTTTTTTACAATGCTCCTCCGTAGCGGGAATATTCAATTCCCTGTACAATTCATGGTATTCCGTAATTCGCAGGCGACTCTGCGGCTGCACGCTGTTATCAATTATTTTCCACTGGCTGTCGCTGAATCGCAAATAATTAAAAAAGTTGATGCTTTTGTCAATATGTGCAAAGTGGTCTGTCATGTCAATTGAATGGCTCATGATGCCACCGGATTCTGCTATACGTACAAATTCCGGAAGGATGTCCCGAAGCAGATTTTCATAAATATGTTCGAAGGTATTATTAGATGTAATAAGGTTGAAGCTGTTTTCCGGGTAAGGCAGTTTCCGGGCATCGGCCACAATCGTTTCGATGGAAAGCTTGCCGAGGATCTCACTTGATTCCAGGTGCTCACGCTCATCAATGACGCTATTAAGTTTGGCCCAGCGATCTGGCCGGATGTGCGGAAGCAACTGCTGTAACCTGCCCTGCCGGTGGTATTCTCCAAATCGGGCCAGCACTGTTCGCAACCGGTCGTCACTAATATGCGAATTAATATCAACCGACACGATGCGTTCGGCTCCACACAAGAAGAGACTTATAGGAACGATGGGATACCAACCCGTTCCGATTTCGAGCGCGCGACAATGGCGGATGTCTCCGCCATACTTCAAATAGGCGTCCCAATGTTTGCGGCAATGGCTCACCTTATCCTCAAAATATTCTTCGTTCAGGCGGACTCCGCGTGTTACATATTTCTGAAAAAAGAAATTGACATAAAAACTGCCTGGAAGGATGCTGATGGCTTTTTGAACGATGGCTTTAACGATCCAGATGCGCATAAATATGAAGAATATGTAGAATGGGGCGCAAGTTAGCACATCCGGTCAGACGGGCCGGTAGGAGAAAAGATTATGGCCGGGAAGAGATGTGAAATCGCATTTCCATCTATGCAGTAGCCGAAGCCTTAATTTTGTAAATATTTCATACGATTATGCAGAGCGAGATCCTGATCAACTTTGCCGATACCCAGACGGCTTTTACTCATAAATCAACAAAGGAACTTAAAGCAGCTTACCGGCTTTTCAGGCTGTTGAATATGCAGGCGCTTTCCCGTGTAGGTCAATCTATGCTGAAGTTCGCCTTTCAGGCCGGGCTGCCCATTTCTGCTCCGGTGAAGGCTACACTGTTCCGGCAATTTTGTGGCGGAGAAACCCTGAATGAATGTACCATCATGGTGAAAAAGCTTCATAAATATAACATGTATACAGTACTGGATTATTCGGTGGAAAATACCCGTGACGAGGAGGAGATTGCCAGCGCAATGCAGGAATTGATCAATACTATCGTGTATGCCGCTGAAAATAATGAAGTCCCTTTTTCTGTCTTTAAGGCTACAGCCATCGCCCGCATGGAGTTGCTGGGAAAGGTGAGTGAAAAAGCAGCACTGACGGATTCCGAAACAAAGGATTATGAAAAATATCGCGAGCGATTTGAACGCCTTTGTGAAAAGGCCCATTCGCTGCAGGTTCCCCTTTTCGTAGATGCTGAAGAAACCTGGATTCAGCAGGCTATTGATGAAATGGCGCGGGAGATGATGGAAAAATATAACCGCGAGCGGCCGATCGTATTTAACACTTACCAGATGTACAGGAAGGACCGGCTGGATTTTCTGAAGCAAAATATGGAGGAGGCACGAGCCGGAAAATACTTTCTTGGTGTGAAGCTGGTGCGCGGAGCCTATATGGAGAAAGAGCGGGGATGGGCTGAAAAGAACGGGCATGGATCGCCCATCCATGAAACCAAGCTGGAAACTGATGAAGCATTTAATGCTGCGATAGAATTATGTATCAGTAATATTGACCGCGTAATGCTCTGCTGTGCTTCACACAATGAATATAGCTGTCAATATCTTGCTCAGTTTCTTTTGGACCGGAACCTTTCTCCGAATGATCCGAGGGTGTGGTTTTCCCAGCTTTATGGCATGTGCGATCATATTTCATTCAACCTTGCTCAGGCCGGATATAACGTGGCGAAGTACGTTCCTTACGGGCCGGTAAAGGCAGTGGTTCCTTATCTTATTCGCAGGGCAGAGGAGAATTCATCAGTGACCGGACAGAGCCACCGGGAATTGCAGATGCTAAAGCTGGAGCTGGAAAGGCGCAGGGCCATGGGAACTGCTTCACAGCTTTAATGCACCCTGTCTTTGATATGATAATAATTCCGGGAAGTGGAGCTTCTTGAGATCAGCTCTCCCAGGAATCCGGCAAGAAAAAGCTGCGTTCCGACAACTACGGCCACCAGGGCAAGGTAAAAAAGCGGTTGATCCGTTACTCCCCGTGCCTTCTCCATCAGGAACCAGGCATACATCACTTTTTCAAGAATGAGCCAGAGCGCCACGAAAAACCCTATCAGGAAACATAGCGTACCGATTAATCCAAAAAAGTGCATGGGCCGTTTGCTGAATCGCGACATGAAGGTAATTGAGAGCAGATCCAGAAAACCATTAATGAAGCGCTCGAAACCAAATTTTGTGGTGCCATACTGCCGCGGCTGATGCTGCACTACCTTTTCGCCAATGCAGGTAAATCCGGCCCATTTGGCAATAACCGGAATATACCGGTGCATTTCTCCATAAACCTCTACAGATTTTACTACATCGTGATGATACGCTTTCAGACCACAGTTGAAATCATGGAGGTAAATGCCAGAGACTTTCCTGGTTACCCAATTAAAGAATTTGGTGGGAATGGTTTTAGAAAGCGGATCATGGCGCTTTTTCTTCCATCCGGAAATCAAGTGAAAATGCTCCTCCTTTATAAGGCGGTACAATTCAGGAATCTCGTTGGGAGAATCCTGCAGGTCGGCATCCATAGTGATTACCACGTCTCCTTTCGCTTCAGCAAATCCAACATTCAGGGCGGCTGATTTGCCATAATTTCGCCTGAAACTGATGCCCTTTATTGCAGGATTTTTCTCTGCCAGCTCAAGGATTACCTTCCAGGATTCGTCACTGCTGCCATCGTCTATATAAAGAATTTCATAGGAGAAGCTGTTTTCATCCATCACCTTCTGAATCCAGGCGGAGAGTTCCGGCAGCGACTCTTCCTCGTTTAACAGAGGTATTACCAGGCTTATGTTCATTCAGAATCGGATATTGGAACGTTGATACCCGGATCTTTTTTAACAAAGGCCGCAGCTATAAGCGAAAGTGCAAAATCCACAAGTGCATATACCAGCAAGAGCAACAGGATCCATTGCATCTGTGGCTGTTCGCCTGCCTTTTCTATCTGAGCTATCGCCATCTGCTTTTGTTCTTCAGTTAACTCCCGGCCCATAAATCCTTTCCCTTCCTCTACCTGTAATATCTGATAATCCACAATTTTCTGCGTAAGGTCAGTATCAATAACCGTTGGCAATATCCATGAGTAAATCACATAAAAAGCTTCAATTATCATAAAACATAAAAAAATATTGAACAGGGCACTGGAAAATTGGATGAAGCCACCATTTAACGCCCTCATTTCCAAACCTGCCCGAACCGGAAAAAAGCATATTATTAAGAACAGGAAAAATTTTATGAAAGGGTTGGTGTAATATGAAACACCTAAAACGTACAGTACGGTGACGGCAAATATGTAAAATACTCCCCCTATTATCCCATACTTTATGGGTGGTGATTGCAGTGAAAGACTGTTGTCCGCCATGAATGATAGTTATATTAGAAGTTGTGGCTACGGCTGCCAAAGTTATTATTTCCGCTTCTAATCAAGATACTTCACCTGTCCTCTGTTGGCTATTGCCAGTGCCCTTCCTTTAAGTTCCGTTTCCCAGAGAGGAGTATTGCAGCTCTTGCTTTTATTTGAAGTTGCATTAAACTTCCAAACTGATGAAGGAGAGAAAAAGGTAAGGTCCGCCTTTGCACCTTGCTCTATCAGAGGCTGCTCAAGACCAAGTACTTTTCGCGGATGCATGGACATCAATTGGGTGAGCCAGGATAAATCTTCAGTGCCAAAAGCCTGAAGTACCATAGGGAACAATGTTTGGATACCGATAGCGCCAGTAGCGGCCAATGCGAACTCGCAATTCTTTCTATCGGCAATCTTGGGTTGATGATTGGAAACGACTACGTCTATAACCCCTTCCCTTACAGCTTTTCTCAGTGCTTCGCAATCTTTTGCCGGGCGCAGTGGGGGCCGTAATTTCAGGTTCGTATCAAATTCTTCGAGCGCAGATTCATTAAAATTCAAATGAAAAACAGAAACGCCTGCCGTTATTTTCACTCCGTTTTTTTTGGCTTCGCGAACCAGTTCCACGCTTCCACTTGTGCTGAGAGTTGTAAAATGCAACCGGCTGCCGCTGTACTCTGCTAGCGAGATGGCTTTGGCTACCGCTGTCTCCTCTGCAATTGAAGGAATGCCGGCCAGGCCCAGTCGAGTATTGACGACCCCTTCATTCATCAGGCCTTCAGGCGCCATGGCCGGATCTTCAGGATGTACCATCACCACTCCGTCAAAGCTCTTTACATACATCAGCGCTTTCAGCAAAAGCCCTGAATTGGTGAGGCCGTTGGTGCCATCGCCAAATGCCACTGCGCCCGCATTATACATATCCAGCATCTCCGACAGTGCTATGCCTTCCATTCCTTTGCTTATGGTTCCCACCGGCAGAACGGTCACAGGCTGATGGGCTGTTTTTCCCTTTATATATTGAATTTGTGATTTCGCATCCAGCGGAGGCACGGTTTCGGGGAATAGCGCTACTGTAGTCATTCCTCCATAGGCTGCTGCTTCAGTTCCCGATTCGAGGTCCTCTCTATATTCATTCCCCGGATCTGAAAAATCCACCTGCATGTCCATCCACCCCGGTGAAACGCAGAGATCGTCTGCTTCCAGTCTTATGTGAGCCTCGGCCTCAATATTATCAGCAATCCTGGTAATAATTCCATTTTCGATAAAAATATCAAGCCTTTGAAGATGCCCCGGATGATTCGGTGCATAGAGAATTGCTGATTTCCCCAATAGAGTCATTTGCGCATAAATTTGACGAGCATTGTTTCGCCCAGCAAAAATATAATAACCGCGAGGATGAGCCACTTCCACAATCCTGTACCGGAACTTATGTCGGCAAGTTGAAGCGATAAGTCCCGACCAGTTGTCTCCAGGACGCGTACGTTTGGCTGGCCGGCAAATCTTTCCTTCAATTCTTCAGCAGAATAAAAATCCAGTTCCGATTCGCTCCGGCTGAAATTGAATGCTAGTGTGGCTAAAGGAACGCTCTCCACATAGGGTCCTGCAGGAATGAGATCATAAAAGCCGGCCGAAGTCAGGTTGTCGCCTGTTGTGAGCATAAACCTACCGTTTACATAACGCTGATCAGGCACCACCTCAAATTCATCCTTTCGCAGTACTAATACCTGATCTTTATTTTCAAGACTTCTGCGCACCTCCACCAAGTTGTCATTACCAATAAAATAGGCAAGGTTGACGCTCCGGTTCTTATATACAGCGAGTTTATACAGCGTTGGCACAAAAAGTCCATGCCTGGGGAAATTGGTATATCCTTCTCTGAAAGGAGTAGATGCCATGTAGAAATTCCCATCGCCTGCATCAAACTGAGCCAGGAGAAAACCACCGTCATTAAGTGGAAGGAGGTTAGCCATGCGGCTGCGTGAAAATACCCGGAAGTCAAAATGCTGCTGGACCACCGGAAGATTAATGTTTTCAGGAATATCCTCAAATACATTCCGATATACAGGATGCTCAAAATTTATATTCTGAACCCTTGCTTCTTTTTTTGAGAATTCCAGCATCTGACCCGCATTCAGAGAGGCTAGTAAATTATTATATCCTTCCATAACAATGGATTCTTCGTCAGGCGGAACAACGAACAGGTTTCCCCCATCACGCACATAATTCCCAATCTGGCTCACCAATCCGGATGATAGTTCCGGAAGCTCATTAAGAATGATCAGATCATATTCGGGGAATGTAGAGTAATCAAGATTTCCAGCGGTCGTGTTGGTAAGGTTGCTATATGGATCAGTGCTAAAGACAGCCCTGAGAAATGGATTTACCTGACTGTTATTCACGATCAGCACTCTCTGCTGTTCCTTTACGAAAAAGCTGAAATAGTAATCGTTATCAAAAGTTACCGGATAATCTTCTATAGAAAGCACCCCCCTGTTCCATCCTGTTTCGTCAACGGTATGGGAAAGATTTACTGTAATCGACTCATCGCCCCCGGCACCGAAAGTAGCCAATCCCTTTTGCCTGCCATTTACATTAAGTTTTATCGAATTGTCAGTAACTGCTTCATTGCCAAAATTCCGTATTCTTACCTTCAACTCCACAGGCTGCCCCGGCTGAAAGATTGGCGATTCATACCATGCAGAATCAATATAAAGATTTTGAGTTTTTGCGCCTTCCAGCGGCACGAGATAATAATTCACATTTGAATCCAATACCGGCAGTTGGTCTCCCATCATTGATTTTTGAAAATCGGATACGAGGTAGCTTGTATAATTAGGTGCATCGGCTGAAGATAACAATTGCTCCTGCTGGCTTACTACTGCCTGCAAGGAACGGGTAACCGCACTTTCCTGGAGTCCCGGAAGATTATCTATAAATTCCCTTCTGGGGCGAAATGCCGTAATGGAATGCTCAGTGGTGTTCGTTATAATATTGAATAAATCGGATTCCCCATATCCCCAGGCAATATCCTCTGTCAGGTTATTCGCTTGCTGTAACAGGGTTCCTTCTTCGGACGCATTTGTGAGACTAAAGGAATTATCTACATAAATGCTCACGGCATTTCTGCCGGTAACCGCTGCGGATTCGGCATCCGGATTAAAAGGTTGCGCAAAAGCCAGGACCAACAGCGATAGGGCCATCAGGCGTGTCAAAAGCAAAAGCCAGTGCTTCAGCTTATTGCGGGATTTGCTCTCCTGCTCTACCTCTGTCAAAAACCTCACATTGGGGAAATATAGTTTCTTATATCTCCTGAAATTGAAAAAATGAATAATGACTGGTATAGCAAGGGCAAGCAAAGCCCATAAAAATTGAGGATATAAAAAACTCATATTGGCTTTTGGTAAATGCATAAAAAAAGCCGGCTTTTCAATAAGCCGGCTTTTTTAGTCAGGAAAGAAACAAATTACTTCTTTATGTAAAAGCCTATGTAATCGTTGTTATCACTTGCTGTGACATTTACTTGAATGATGTGTACTACAGCAAGACCTGCACCTGGCTCAGCCATTTTGACAATAATGACATCGCCTTCTTCAATACTGGATATTTCATCTGATGGACTGCCGGCATCATAAGAGGCCTGCAGAGCGGCTGAACTGATCCCATCGAAATTAAGGTTGTTATCCCTTACGTACATTGCTCCGTCTTCCGACTTCCAGCTTCTGGCAAATTCACTGGCTGAAACTGTTTGGTCAACCATATCCTTCAGGTCATCCGTGTCATTCACAGTCAGGTTAGTCAAAAGGTGAATACTAAATGCGCCTGGTTGCTGGCCAAGTATATTCCAGACCTTAAAAGTGCTGTCAGCCGCATGAGGATTCTTAATAATCTGCAAAGGCGTGGAAACCGTGAGCGTGATAATCTCTGTTGTGGAGCGGCCACCATCATCTGTGGCTTTCACCTCAATATCAATCTTTTCACCGGATGCCGCGTCAGATGGCACCATGTATTCCAGATCGTAAGTAAAAGTAGTTTTGCTGATAGATGTATCAAGCTCAGTTACAGTTGCTGAACCTACACTTTTGGAGAGCACCTCAATAGAGCTAAGCTCTGCGTTTACATCTGAATTGGCAGAAATGGCGATTTCAACTATTGAACCTGGGGTAACAAATTCACTTCCTGTCTCCACTTCAAGTTTAGGGTCAGTAATGACCACATCATCATCTCCATTTTTCTTGCAAGACTGATTAGCGACCATTGAAAAGGCCAGAAAGGCCAGTAAAAGGATTTTTGATAATTTCATAAGATTAAAAATAATTTGATT
Organism: Bacteroidia bacterium; assembly: GCA_040880525.1. Taxonomy (NCBI): domain Bacteria; kingdom Pseudomonadati; phylum Bacteroidota; class Bacteroidia; species Bacteroidia bacterium. Next base: position 133,869 of record JBBDIG010000016.1, on the reverse strand, counting down.
TGATTAATTAACGAAGAGCATTTTTGAACTGGGGATCATCCCTGTAGGCTCTGAATTCCAGATCATTTGTTGCTTTTTCACGGTACGAAGAATCCTCCATCACCGCACGGGTCAGGCTTGTAGTCAAAAGACTTTTATCTCCCTTCCTTGCTGCTGCAATAGCACGAAGATAAAAATCAGCCGCTGTTTTATCCACTTTGCATTCAATCCTACTGATTGCCTCATCATATTGGCCGGCAAGGGTATGAGCAAGTGCTGCATTGTAATCACACTGGTCAGCAGGGAATGTCTCTACAGCTTTATCATACTGGGCAGTTTTAATATAAAGTATCCCCAGGTTATTATCCTCATTCATTCCACCACTTTCCGCGTTTTTGAGGTGCTCTTCAGCAAGCTGGTAGTTTCTCACAAAGCGATAGGATACTCCAAGATTTGATGCAATCGTGTCATTATCAGGATGCTGGTTGTGCAATGTAGTTAGTATTTCGTTTGCCCTCACATACTGTTCAGTCCACATTAGTGCCACAGCATAATTATTAGGCCCAAACCAATCATCAGGGTAGGTATTCATGTAATACTGATAAGCATTCAGCTTAACGGATGTGTCAGGATGATTAAAGGCGTACACCAATACCTCTTGCTGATTCAGGTTATTTAATGCACGGTCCCCTGCGGCACGTACGGTATCCAGATCCCGGATATTACCGTAGGTATGCATTGTTACTTCTGATCTTCTGAGAGGTGGGAAAATATTTTCAGCCAGATAATCCCAGGTACCAGCCCTGCGGATGCGTTCTTCCTTCTGCTCATTGGATAGATCTCGTGAATCAATAATCTGAAGAACCTCATTCTTGTTTTCGAGATTGGAGTTTGACACGCTTCTTCTGAAACCTTCCCAGTCTTCTTTGATCGAAGCTCTGCGGTAGAATGCAGTATCATTATAGCGGTCAATATTTCGTTTCCTCAGTTCCCTCACCATGTAGCGATAAGCAGCATTGGTTCTGTGTTCAGAGAGCCTGCTGTTAAACGCAACTTCTCCGTCAGGCGATGCGTAAGAAGTTATAGAGATGCCATCCACCACATTATTTGTATCAGAAATAAATGTCAGGAGATCCTTGACCTGTTCCTTCTGTGTGGTCGTATCACGCAGGATCGAGCGGTTGATTTGATAATAAAAAATTGCTTTTTTATCACGTCTCATTGGTTTTGTGCTGCCACCCAGGAAGAAACTGTCAGTGGGCTTTACACTGAGCGAAGTAGTAATAGTTCCCAAGAGAAGTGTATCTTCAGGCGGTGATATACACCTGTCAAGGTCAGAGTACTTGCCGTCCGTAATTCTGATAGAAGGGACGATGATCAGGTAGGCTTGGTTCATGGACGAATCGAAAGGAGCGCTGCCTTCAATCTTGAAGGATCCTCCTCCACTTTTGGAAATCGTCTTTCCAGGCTGTCCGGGTTGTTTCTCGGCTTTCTCACCCCTCAGATAAATCGGATCCAAAGGCAAATCCTGATCTGAGTAACGCAACGTAGGTTCAATACGCATCGTAGCTCGCTTGTGGAAATATTTGGGGGGAATGGTTCCTGTTACGGAATAACGGACACTATCAGCGTGTACCTCAAGCGCTTCGGGTTCAGCGGCATACGTGATCGTGTCATACTTTTTGTTCATCTTCCCAATACCACCACAGCTCATTAAGAGCACCGGGGTAATGATGAGAAGGCTAAACAGTTTGAGCTTGCTCATGTTCTTGTCCTTTTGATTTGTTTATCTTTGCCTGACTTGTGTGAGGTGGCAAAACTAACTGACTGTGTACTAAAAAAAAAATTTTTGATTTAGAATTTAAACCCCTCATCTAATATGTATATTATAAAGGTTAAAGGCAAAACCAAAATCCCTGATTATGTTCAAATCAGGGATGAAAATTTTACGCTTCTCGCGTACTTCAGGGCTGACCGCCCGGAGAAGGCGCTTGCCAAATGCGGATTGGAGAGCCAAACCTCTACAATTAAAGGTATCATTGAAACGATTCCTTTTGGAAAAATGCAAAAACTTCAAGTTTAAATGGAAAACGTTGTTGTGTACCTTCATGATGCTAAAATCTATCAACAAGATGCACTTGTGCTGAATAATGTTAACCTTAACGTCAGCCGCGGAGAATTTGTTTACCTAACCGGCAAGACCGGGAGCGGCAAAAGTAGTCTTCTTAAAGCAATATATGGTGATCTTCCTCTTGCATCCGGAAAAGGAAAAGTTGCCGGCTTCGACCTTACCGCTCTCAATCGCAGAAAAACAGCGTTTTTGCGCAGAAAACTCGGTATTGTTTTTCAGGATTTTCAACTCCTCACCGACAGATCGGTCGCAGATAATCTCACTTTTGTATTGAAGGCAACGGGTTGGAAGCGAAAAGACCTAATAGAAAAGAGATTGCAGGAAGTACTCAACCTTGTGGGGCTGGGTACTAAACACTTCAAAATGCCATACGCTCTTTCAGGTGGCGAACAACAAAGGGTGGTAATTGCCCGTGCCCTACTGAACGACCCCCAGGTGATCCTTGCCGATGAACCAACCGGTAATCTTGACCCGGAAATCTCTGACGAAATTCTTCGATTACTTAAAAAAATAAGTGAAGATGGCACTGCCGTGATTATGGCTTCCCACGACTATCGCATTATGGAGAAATACCCCAGTCGCACCCTGAAAGTCAATGATGGACATATCCTGGAACTCAATTGAAGTTGATCTTATCTATGATCAATTTTGTATTTCTTTCGTTATTAAAGTTTGATTCCAAAACGCATTTCCTTTTTGTTATTTCTTCATGAGGAAATTCTTTCTCAAAATACTCCTGTACAAATGCCTTCATTTTTTGCTTTGTCGGGGCTACAATGCAAAGATCTTCTAAACCGGTAGCCTCTACCATTTTGGGGTTAACTATGCAGAACCGGCCATTAAAAAGCACATTTACCAGTTTTAGCTTAATACCGGTATTTTGCTGCGTATGCAGAATATTAATCTGAGCCTTTTGAATCAAGTTATGGATTTCCTGATTGTTAAGTTTGGAGAACAACTTCACTCCTGGATTCTCTGCTGCTGCCTTAATTAATTCTGAACTTGGATTCATTCCGGCAATGTACAACGGTATTTCCAGATCGTTAAATATTTCCCGGATCAGGTATATCGCAGCTTCATTATTCTCTCCAACCGAGAGATTACCATGATATAACACAAAATCTCCTTTTCCGGGCAGCACTTCAACTTGAGTGTTGGAATGAAATACCGGCAGGTAAAAGCTATTTTGATATTTCAGGTTAAGGTATTGATGGTCTGCCGGTGAGATAGCGGCAGTAAGGTTTGCCTTTTTCAGATGCTTCTCAAATTTCCTTAAGCGATTCGCTTCAGTATTAAAAAAATACTTCTTGAACAGGTTTTTTTCAATTTTTGCCAGATTCTTATAATAAACATGCTCAATGTTGTGCATTCTTACAACCTTGAAGCGGTTATGCAATATTTCACTGTTAAGATAATAACAACTGTGCAAGCCTTCGAAAAAAATCGGGTAATCATCCTTGCGGAGATTGTCCAGAATTTCTCCACTGTTCCTGGTTATAACAATGTAAGGATCCTTGCTAAAAAACGGATCTTTATAAATTTTCCTTTTATAATAAATAACCTCATCGCATATTTCCTCCAACTGCTTTGCGGCCTCACGGCCATACTGGTAGCAATGCAGATGCACATGAATTCCCTGATCGGCAAATGCCTTCATTTTGTAGTATACATCAATGACGCCTCCATAATCCGGAGGATAAGGAACATCGAATGAGAGTATATGTAAATGTTTTTCAGAGACCATGGTAATATCTGATAAGCTTTTTTTCTTCATGCCCCCAATGATAAACCTGCCTGGCCTGAAGGCAATTTTCACGAAGACGGTGATAAAGACCAGGATCGTCAATCAACCTGTTTACGGAATCCACAATTTTGGCCGCAACCGGTTCACTGAAGCAGGAAACCTGGAATTCTTCATTGATCCTGACGTATTCTGGGAAAGGGCTGCAGAGAACCGGAACACCGGAATGTATATAGTCGAAAAATTTATTGCTCAATGAATAGTAATAACTCAAGCCTTCCCTTTTCAATAAGTTATAGCCAAGCCAGGCTTTCGAAGTATAGGCCATTAGTTGCTCCGGCCGCATCCTGCCCAAAAACTTCACTTTATTTCCGATATTTAATTTATTTACCAATTTCTTCAGTTCGTCCGTTAAGTCGCCATCTCCCACCAGGTGAAGCTCCATGTCCAGATCAGGCATGGCTTCTATCAAGGGTTCCAGGGCTCTCCCCCGGTTCAGCGCACCCTGGTATAAGATGAACATTTCCTTTCCTGCGTTGCTTTGCTCTTCTGCTTTTAGATACGGAACATTAGCAATAACTCTAAAAGGCCGCTGATATTTTTGCTCGAATATCTTTGAAAGAGATGGACTAACGGTGTAGCAAAGATCTGCCCTCGGGATAGATATCCTCGCCACCCACTGCCATATCATTTGTACAATGGGCCGTGCCACTACTTCCGGCACTTCGGTAAAATATTCATGGGCGTCATATACCAATTTTTTATTTCTAATTCCGGAATATAGCAGGCAAGGTAATATAGTATCAAGGTCTACCGCACAAAACACGTCATAGCGATTCTTAATTAGAAAATAGCTTAATCGAAGATTAAACTCTAAGTAAAATAATTTTCCTTTTGTAAAAAAACAATAGATACGATGCTGGCGGTAGGGTTGCTGTTGCAACGCACCGGAAGATTTCAGCTTTCTTCCTGTTAATGTTACATCATATCCCTCTTTGCTAAGGCTGCTACAAATTTTGATCATCCTCTGATCAAAGTTGAGATCATTGGTGACGCAACATAGTATCTTTTTCAACAGGAAAGGATGATTTGGTCTTTGTCTCCTACAGTTATATAATCATTATCTATCAGCCAGCGAATTGCTCTGACGGCTTTCGTTTTTCCCTCATCCTCAAGTTCTTCCACCAGTTCAGGAAGGGTGTAGCTTTTTTCTTTGCACAAACCTACTACTTTTTGAAAAATTTGCCGGCCCAGCACGGCCTCATCCATATCTTCCGGTTTTCGAAGGCACACATCGCAGTGGCCGCAATCTTTTTCTGATTTCTCGCCAAAGTAGTTCAGCAGTCTGCGTCCCCGGCAAATCCGGTCATTATAGAAGAAATCAACCACCGCCTTCAGCTTTTCCTCCTGGATCTTTTTTCTCCTTGCTATATCCTTTTTATCAATGGAAAGCGCATCCCTGTCCTGCCGTGGCTGCACAAATGTAATTTGAGGTTTATCAGTTACCGGCACATAATCCAGCACCCCAAGATTAGAAAGTGCTTTTAACTGTTTAATTACTCCGGACGCCTTTTGCCCACCTCTTTCCGCTATTTCCTTTTCGCTGATATTCACATAGGTATCAAAAGGGTTTCCATAAGAGCGGAGAATCGTTTTTATCAAATCATCATATTTCAGGTTCTTCAATTCAAAGTCATACAAAGTTTTATAATCCACCAGGAACCGTAATCTTGACGGAAGGAAAACCGCCTCGCTGAAAGTCAGATAGTCCTGCCGCTCCAGTTGTTTCAGGGCATGATACACCTTCACCGGGTGCAACTCAAAGCGTTTGCTGAAATCCTTCAAATCAAAATCAAAGCTCTGCTGCAAACCGGCACCTACCGGCAACTGAAAATAATTTCCCAATGCATGATAAACGGTCTTTACAACATCAGGATGCACGTACTGGCGCTCCACGCGGCTTTGCAGGTCCAGCCTGTTGTCTTCTGTAATGAGCGATACCGCAAAAGATCGTTTCCCATCCCGGCCACAACGCCCCGCTTCCTGATAATATGCCTCAAGGCTCTCAGGTAACTCCACATGCATCACGAGGCGTACGTCCGCTTTGTCTATTCCCATTCCAAAGGCCGTGGTGGCCACAATTATACGCGTCCGGCCCTTTTTCCAGGCATCCTGCTTTTTGTTGCGTTCTTCATTACTGAGGCCCGCGTGATAGTAATCTGCACTGATCCCATGCTTTTGTAGAAATTCCGCAGCCTTTACGGCTCCCATACGAGTGCGGGCGTAAATAATTCCTGTTCCAGGTATTTTTTTCAGCACCTGCTGCATTTTGCTGCGCTTATCCTCATCATGCACCACGCCATATACGAGGTTTTCTCTCTCAAAGCTTTTCTTCAGGACATGCTTCTCCTTGAACTTTAAATGCAACATGATATCCTCCTGAACGCGCGGAGTGGCTGAAGCCGTAAGTGCCAAAAGCGGAACGTCCGGAAACAGCTCACGCAATTCAGCAATCCGGAGATAGCCGGGCCGGAAGTCATGGCCCCATTCTGAAATACAATGTGCCTCATCAACCGCAATCAAATTTATGCGCATCTTCCCAGCCCTGGCCTTGAAAAGCTCGGTCTGCAACCTTTCCGGAGAAACATACAGAAACTTCTCCTTTCCATACACGCAATTGTCCAGCGCCACATCCACCTCTCTTTTGCTCATGCCGGAATAGACTGCCATCGCTCTTATACCAAGCGCCTGCAAGTTCTCCACCTGGTCCTTCATCAGTGCAATGAGGGGCGTTACCACAATACACAATCCATCCTGTGCCAGTGCCGGGACCTGAAAACAGACTGATTTGCCTCCACCGGTGGGAAGCAATGCCAGCGTATCCTTTCCTTGCTCTATGCTGCGGATGATCTCCTCCTGCATCGAGCGAAAGGAATCATAGCCCCAATACTTCTTCAGGATTTGATGGATATCAGTCAAAGAATCAGTTGTTTTAGTATTGAAATCATTGGCGGCACCCTAAACAAAAAAGGGAAGAACTCCCGCAAATACGAGAATACTTCCCTTTCTGAAAAACTTCGGATCAGAGGAAACTTCCTTCCACCCTTTTAGTTGACGTTTTCCTTGCTACCCGGCTCCAGCACTTCACCACTGATACGCAACAGCCTTGCAGGCTCAGAGGCATTAGAATTAACAGTGATGGTTTTGGAAAACCGACCCAGCCGGTTTGTATCATACTTAACCTTAATCACTCCTGATTCGCCTGGCTTAATCGGCTCTTTCGGGCATTCGGGAACTGTGCATCCACACGAACCGTTGCAACCGGTAATGATCAAGGGCTGTGAACCGGTATTCTTAAACTGGAATTCCCGTTCGCCATTAGCGTTTTGTTCTATACTTCCGTAGTCAATTGCATCATTCTCAAATGTAATCTCAGCTTTGCCTGATGCATTGGATTGTGACTGAGCCATCGCTAAAGGCGCTGCAAGCAGCATCAACATAAGCAAGGGCAAGTGTGCAAATCTTTTCATAACAGTACTTTCTTTTTAATGATTTTTAATTTTATTGCTCGTCTTCAAACATGGCTAACTCCCTTCTAAAATTTTCATGCCATAACTCTCTGGTAGACGAATGTCGGAGAGAAAGAGTTTGCCGGCCGAAAGTTAAAAGGAAATTAAAGTGAAAACCAAAAGCCCTGCCCATTTTCCTGCCGGCCGGGAGGTGCCGGTTAATCCAGTCTGCAGCCTTTACTTTTGCCATTCCTTTATATATCCGGCATGGCTTCTATTATTCACCCGCATGAAAAACGCAAGATCCGGCTGCTCCAAACAACTTTGGCTGTGGGCATTTTGCTGATGCTGTTCAAAACTGTGGCCTGGATTATTACCGGATCAAATGCAATTTTGACAGATGCTGCCGAATCACTGGTGAATATTGCCGCAGGAGGCTTTGCGCTCTACAGTGTTAGCCTGGCCGCAAAGCCGCGCGATGCCGGTCATCCTTACGGGCACGGCAAAATCGAATTTCTTTCGGCTGGCCTGGAAGGGCTCCTTATTTTGGTAGCAGGGCTGGCTATGGCAGGAAAATCAATCTATAACTTGCTTGAACCAACCGCTCTTACGCACCTGGATACCGGGATCATCATCTCAGTTTTTGCCGGTGCTGCAAACTTGACGATGGGCCTCATCCTGATAAATAATGGCAGAAAATGGAATTCCATCACCATTACCTCTGACGGTAAGCACCTGCTGAGTGATGCCTGGACCAGTGCCGGACTGGTAGCAGGACTGGCCGTAATTTATTTTACCGGCCTGCATTGGCTTGACAGCCTGATTGCTGTCCTGTTCGGCCTCCTCTTGATCTGGTCCGGGTATAAGCTGCTGCGCAAATCCGTTTCTGGCGTAATGGATGAAGCCGACAAAAAACTTGTTCAGCAAGTAATAAGGATACTGAACGAAAACCGGGAGGAGGATTGGATAGATTTCCATAACCTGCGCATCATTCAATACGGCTCTAATCTTCACATTGATTGCCACATGACCCTGCCCTGGTACTATGAACTGAAAATGGTACATCATTCCGTTGACAAAATAGAGGCGCTCGTCAACAGCGAGATGAGCACCTCCGTGGAACTGTTCATTCATACCGATCCCTGCGTTCCCTCATCCTGCCCGCTATGCGAAAAAAGCGATTGCGCAGTCCGGCAGCATCCTTATGTGGAAAGATTGGAATGGCGACTGGAAAACGTGATCGGGAATCATAAGCACCGAATGGAGCATCTTTCAAAGGACCCCTGATAAAATCCAGGAAATTAGGACGTTTCCCGGCTTATCTCGTCCTGCAGTTTCTTCGGCAAGCCTGCCAGCACCAACTCATAGGAATGGCGAATTAGCTCCCTGCACAATTCATCATCCAGCCCTGCCTCCAGACCTACAGTATTCCAGTGACGCTTATTCATGTGATAACCGGGAATAATCTCCGGGTGCTCAGCTCTCAACTCCTCAGCCCGATCAGGCGTGCACTTCAGGTTAATGCGAAGCGGACGTACCTCAATATTCATCAGCGCGTAAATCTTCCCGCCAATCCGAAAAGCCAGCGTTTCGCGGTCAAAAGGAAAATCCTCCGTTGTACCCGGAAGCGCCAGGCAAAAATCCCTTACCTCATCAATCTGCATCATAACTGAATAAATTTGAGCCCAAAATTCTATCTTAATTTTTAAATAATATGCGCAATTTAATAACCCTGAACTATTGATAAAATTCATCCGGGTATTCCACCATGCCCGAAACGCCTTCCAATCCTTTTTCCTTTAATTCTATCACGAAGCAATATTCATCCGGCACTTCAAAGGGCAAATAAATTCCAAAATCCCTCGCTTTCCGGTAGCCAAAACGAGGGTAATAGCCTGCATGACCCACCAAAATTACAGCATTAAATCCCATCTTCGAGGCAATGCTATGCGCCTTCCTTATTAACCTTCCGCCTATTCCTTTTCTTTGGTATTGCGGCAGCACCGATACAGGTGCAAGCCCCAAGGCCGGATATTCATTTTGATTACGCTTAATTTTTATATGAAACAATAATATATGGCCGATGACCCTGTTTTCCGTTTCTGCAACCAACGATAGCTCCGGAATAAATGCCGCAGAGTTCCTCAGACGCTGCACCATCAAATGCTCCTTTTGGTTGCTCCATTCTGCATTTTTAAATGCACTTCCAATTACCAAAATAACTGAGCGATAGTCAGCAGGTATTTCCTGCCGGATATTAATCTCCATTACTTCAATTCCAGTTTTAATTTAACAATATATAGCTTTATTAATTTAAAATAAAAAGAACAGTTCTGCAAATAGCGAAGAACCAATCTGGATCTGCTATTTCTTTATATTCTCTCCAAATTATTCCGCGTTCGATCATTACGTAAATTTCCGGTGTTGACTGTCGTTGCTTTTTCAATCAGCATTACGTGTACCTCCTCTCCTGCTATGGGAAGATGCTCAACGCCTTTGGGGATGATGATCATTTCACCTTCTTTCAATCGCTCCTCCCTGTCGCGGAATCGTATCTGCAATTGACCTTTTAACACAAGGAACATTTCGTCCTCATTTTCATGGCTGTGCCAGTCGAATTCCCCTTTTAGCTTTGCAATCTTTATTTGCATTCCGTCCAATTCTCCAATAATCTTAGGATTCCATTGTTCCTGAAATTGTTCGAGTTTTTCCTTCAAATTTATTTTTTCCATTATTTAATATTTTTAACCGTTTTATTTATAAAAGCATTTCTTTCTGAAAAGCATTTTTCTATGAATTCTGCAATACGCGTCTCATGCCACCATTCTTCCGGAAAGTTCCTGGTTACAAAACCTACATGGCCTCCGTGCTCAGGAATCTCCAGGTAGAAATTTGGTTTTTTTTCAGCGGCTACAAAGGGGAAACAGGCGGGCGTAAAGAAAGGATCGTCAGCCGCAGTGATGAGCAAAGCTGGAATGGCTATTTCCTCAACAAAAAATTTGCTGCTGCACGCTGCCCAATAATCTTCTGCATCTGCAAAACCATGTGCGGGGGCGGTATAAAGATCATCCGTACCGCGAAAATCGGTAATCAAGTGAACCTGTGAAGTATTCAAATTTCCAGGATGGGCTGCATTTTTTTCCAGGATCTTTCGTTTGAGCCGTTTCAAAAACCGGTTCATATAAATGCGATTGATTGGGCGGGCCATGTTCAATGCAGCAGCCTTCAGGTCGCAGGGAACGGAGAGTCCGGCTGCAGCCACAATGTCTGACGCAATTTCTTCCCCCTGCTCCCCAACATATTTCAGCACCACGTTTCCTCCAAGGCTCACGCCCACCAATGCAAGGTGCCGGTATTCCTGCCGTTTACGAATATGCTCCAATACCTCATGCAAATCATCGGTGGCTCCACTGTGATATGAGCGGAATTGCCGGTTGGGTTCTCCGCTGCACCCTCTGAAATTCATCGCCACCGCATCCCAGCCGCGCTTACGAAAAGCTTGGGCAAGGCCGCGCATATACATTTCGTTTGCACTGGATTCGAGGCCGTGGCAGAGCAGTACCAGCTTCCGGTTTCCATGCCGGTGCCAGTCCAGGTCAATAAAATCGGAATCCCCGGTTTGCATCCGCTCCCGCTCGTATACCACGCCCTTTACCTTGCGAAAAAGCGCAGCAACAATGGTATTAAGATGGCCATTCCGAAAAAGGCGCGGAGCTTTATAAGTAGATGAGATTACCGGCATAATTGAAAATTCACAAAAAATGGAAAATGAGCACTAGTAGTCCCATAAACTTTTGTTTTTATTAAAAAAAAATACACAACTTCCATTGGAATAATTTGCTTTTAAATGATCTTTCATCCTCCCGTGTAGATTGCGGGGAACTCGTTCGGATTGCTGGCGGAATAAAAGAAGACTTTACAAAATTACCTGTTTATTAAAAGGCAAATCTGTTTTCACCCCCGCAAATTTTAGTTTAAAACATAACAATTTTTCTGCTACAACTGCCGCAGAATTGTCTCTGATCCCTTGCTTTTCTTTTCAGGTATTTTAATTTCTCCTTTACTTCGCACAAAATTCATAAAGCCACCAACAACCGATGGACAAGAAGACAGCCCTTTACCAAAAACATATTGATCTGGGAGCTAAGATGGTTCCTTTTGCAGGTTATATTATGCCGGTTTCCTACAGCGGTATTAAAAATGAACACCAAACGGTGCGGAGTGCCGTGGGCATTTTTGACGTTTCCCACATGGGCGAATTTATTGTGGAGGGAAAGGATGCCCAGCGCCTTGTTCAGTACGTAACGAGCAATGACGTGAAGAAGCTGGAGCCCGGCAAAGCGCAATATAGCTGCCTGCCCAATACCCGTGGCGGTATAGTGGATGATCTGCTGGTGTATTGCATGGGTGGAGACAAATACCTGCTGGTGGTCAATGCTTCTAATATTGAGAAAGACTGGAACTGGATAAATGAGCACAACACATTTGAGGATGTAACGCTCAAGAATATCTCAGAAAAAATGTCGCTGATGGCAGTACAAGGCCCAAAAGCCTTAGGTACCCTGCAGGAATTGACGCCCCTGGATCTGAAAGAAATTCCTTATTACCATTTTAAAGTAGGTGAATTTGCAGGGCATGACAACGTGATCATTTCCGCCACCGGATACACAGGTTCCGGAGGTTTTGAAATATACTGTTCCAATAATGCAGCTCCTGAAATCTGGGACGCTATAATGAAAGCCGGGGAAGGCGCAGGAATAAAACCGATAGGGCTGGGCGCTCGCGATACGCTTCGGCTGGAAATGGGATTTTGCCTGTATGGAAATGACATCACGGATGAGACTTCTCCCCTGGAAGCAGGTCTTGGCTGGATCACAAAGCTGAAAACAGATGACTTTGTGGGAAAGGACTGGCTTGAAGCACAGAAGCTGGAAGGCACAAAAAACAAACTCGTGGCCATTGAAATTGAGGGCAAAAGCATTGCCCGCCAGCAATACGAGATTTTTGGCGAGGACGACCGGCTCATCGGGGAAATTACTTCCGGCACCCATTCCCCATCATTGGATAAACCCATTGCCCTGGGCTATGTAGATAAAGGATATGGAGAGCCTGGAACGAAAATTAGAATTAAAGTGCGCAACAAATGGATTAATGCGGTGGTTGTAAAATTGCCCTTTTACAGGCCGTAACTAATTCCGTTGGATCTATGAAAATTACCGAACTTGAAGTCTGGAAAGCTGGTTTGGATCTTTCAAAGAGCGTTTTTGATCTTTCCGAAAAGTTTCCTGCAAATGAATCGAATGGCTTGAGCTTTCAGCTCCGGAGAGCCGTTACTTATATACCTTCCAATATTGCCGCAGCCGCCAGCCGGAAGTATGGCAAGGAATCTCTGAAATATCTATCCAAGGCCAAAGCGTTTCTTTATGAAACTGAAACGCTGCTTTACCTGGCCGAAAAGCTACGTTACATAAACGAGCAGGAACTTGAGGAGATCATAGAATCTCTTGATACGAGCAGACGGTTGTTATTTGGTTTTATCAAATATTACAAGCGCTCCTCCTCTTCAACTCAGGCGGGTTAATTTTGCCGTTCAATCGTTTTTAAAATATTCCTTCTATCGAGACGCCCCGCAAACTCGAAGTTATTTTTACACCAGCGCTCCTTCCATTTTATGATTTAGCAGGAAAGCGCGTGGTGGTAATAGATATTTTCCGCGCCAGCACTGCGATATGTGCTGCTCTGGACTATGGAGTAGAAGCCATTATTCCGGTAAAGACAGTACAGCAAGCACTGGCATACAAAGCTCAGGGATACCTGGCTGCAGCCGAAAGAGGCGGTGAGATCGTAAAAGGATTTGATCTGGGAAATTCCCCGCTGATGTTCCGGCAGGCCCATCTCAGGAACCAGACCATTGTTTTGACTACCTCTAATTGTACACGGGCATTGCTGAAAGCTACCCAAGCCAAGGAGCGCATTATGGGTTCCTTCATTAATCAGGAAGCGCTTATCCGGCACCTGGAAAAGGGCCATCAGGATACGATATTACTCTGTGCCGGCTGGAAGAATAAATTCAATCTTGAAGATACGCTGTTTGCCGGCTCCCTCGTCCACAGGCTCAAAGATGAATTCTACATGGAACACTGCGATTCGGCCATTGCTGCCGAACAACTCTACCTGCATTCAAAAGCGGATCTGTATGGCGCTCTACTGAAATCCTCCCATGCCTACCGCCTGCGCCACCTTGATCTTGAGAAGGATATTCGCTACTGCCTCACGCCTGACCAGACAGAGGTCGTTCCCGTTTTTTTAGATGGAAAAATTGTAGTGGCTTGAATTTACCACCGCTGCCAACAGATTTTTATTTGAGAGAAGATGTGGTGCAGGTAAGCAAGGATTTGCTTGGGAAAATCCTGTGTACCCGGTTTGACGGCAAGCTGACAACCGGAAAGATCGTGGAGACCGAAGCTTATGCCGGAAAAATTGACCGTGCTTCTCATGCCTGGAATGGGCGGCTCACCAACCGCACCCGGATCATGTATGCTGAAGGAGGCGTGGCCTATGTTTATCTATGCTATGGTATTCATCACCTCTTTAATATTGTTACAAATAGGGAGGGCGTTCCACATGCTGTGCTGGTTCGGGCGGTTGATCCGCTGGCCGGGATTTCCGTGATGTTGCAAAGACGTAGTAAAGAAAAGCTGGAAACCACGCTCACCTCCGGACCCGGAGCTTTATCTCAGGCGCTGGGCATTAACCGCAGCCACACCGGAATTTCTTTGCGGAGCAGCGAACTGTGGATTGCAGAAGGCGAAACTATAATCGAAAATCAAATCATTTCCAGTGCCCGTGTTGGCGTAGCCTATGCCGCAGAACATGCCTCATGGCCCTGGCGTTTCAGGATAAAGGACTGCAAATGGACCAGCCCCGCCCGGTGATCTTTTTTAGATTCTGGTATTTAAAACCGGTTTAAAAATTTCAATTATTAATGTTTTGAAATTATGTCTTTACATTTTACTCAAATAAAAGAAACCTGCCTGTATATTTCTGATCTGGATGCCGCTTGGGATTTTTATCATAAAAAGCTGGGCTTGCCGGTGATCAGCCGCGTGGAAGGCCGCCACATCTTCTTCAGGGCAGGTGCTTCTGTATTGCTGTGCTTTATTGCAGGAGCCACCAGGAATGAAGAAAATCTGCCTCCCCATTTTGCAAGTGGGAATCAGCATTTTGCTTTTGAATGCAAAGCGAAAGACTACAAAGCCTGGAAAGAATTATTACAAGAAAAGGAGATAACGATAGAACACGAGCAAGACTGGAAAAATGGGCGTCAATCCGCGTATTTCCGGGATCCTGACCGACACGTTGTAGAAATTGTGCAACCGGGAATATGGGAGTGAATCCTTTATGTACTGCGGCTTTATCCTTGCCGGAGCCGGTCATCTTACCTCGTTTTCTAACTTCGCGAGGTGCTAAATTCAACTTTTGCTTAAGCGACTAAAAAATAACACCATCCTGCTCATTGTGGGAGGGTTGCTGCTGCTCACGGCAATATTGCTGGATTTGGGCCGCAGCAATATTGTATCTCCATCCCTGGCCAGTGTGCAGGCTGCGAAGATCCAGGAAGCGGTGCTATATAAAGAGCGCATTTCCAGCAGCTTTCTGGCAGAACTAGCGGCAAAAGGAGCAAGCGACCTTTATCGCCAGTTCGACAGCTACATCCGGATCGGACGGTCAAGCGATCTCCTGATCTTCGTATACCGCGAAGGCAAGCTCCAGCTCTGGAGCGACAATCTGGTGGTTCCGCCAGCCCCGTCAGCCGAGGATACCGGTGCTTTCACCGTTCAGGTCTATCCTAATGGCCTGTATATGCAGCGATCTTTATTGCGGGAGGATGGGATTGCTATTTCACTGCTGGCGCCCATTCAGTTCAATTTTCCCATTGAGAATAAATACCTCCGCAACGAGATCGTGGTGGTAAAGGATGACCAGATGTTCCAAACCACAACTGAAGCTGCTGAAAGTGATTTTACCATTGAATCCATTGAGGGAGAACACTTATTTTATCTGCGACAGATTGCAGGGCCGGATATTGACAGCTTCATCGCCTTTCTTTACTTCCTCGGTTTCTGCCTGGTACTATTCATGGTTTACCGGTTTATTTCAAGGCTCTTTTCTCAAGGGAAATTCGGGAAAGCATGGTTGTCTCTTTCTATTTCGCTTTTTGTACTGGTGTTGTTCTGGAAGGTCTTTCGCCTGCCGGAAGCTGTTTTCGGCCTTTCCATTTTCAGTCCTCAGTATTATGCCAGTTCGTTCCTTTTTGCATCATTGGGCGATCTCATTATTTTCAACCTGATGCTCACCTGGATCGTCTATATGCTGGTGAGGTATTATCCGCTTCCGCACTTCCCCAGCCGGTGGACAAACTACCTGCTCTTCAGCATCCTGCTTTTCATTTCCTTTCTGGGAGTGTATGGCATTTACCTCCTTTTTGAAGGTTTAATTTTAAACTCTAATATATCCTTTGATATATCCAATGTTTATTCTCTTAACTGGCTGAGCATTGCAGGTTTTGCTGCGTTGTTCCTGCTTTTTCTGGACTATGTGCTGTTCACGCTTTGGGTATATCGCTCCTATGCTGCAACCGTAGCCCGGAGAAAAGGCGGCTATGCCTACTTCATCAGTGCCGGAATCCTTTATCTGCTCGTGCTCATTTTTACCGGATTTCCTGACATTTTCGTTTTTATCTACCCGCTTGCAATGTGGTTGTCGCTATTGCTTGTAGTGCGTTATGAAAGGCATGTGTATCAGTTTAACTTCATTATCCTGATGCTTTTCCTCACTTCCAGCTTTGCGGCTTACGAATTATCCGCCTTCAGCCAGCGAAAGGAACTGGAGAACCAGAAACTACTGGCCTCCTCTCTGGCTACAGAAAGGGACGTGATCGCTGAATATGTATTCCAGGATATGCTGGACCGCCTGGCGAGCGACAACTTTGTGAAGAGCTACTTCACCAGTCTTCATCTGGGCAAGGAAATGCTTGCGAAGCGATTCCAGCAATTGTACTTCAGCGGCTACTTCGGGAAGTATGATGCAAAAGTGCTGACTTATGGAAAGGAAGGTGAGCCCTTCAAAGAATCCAACATTCTACCACTCCAGGCTTACCTGCGAAACCTGCAGGCAAAAGCTACCCCCGTAATTCCGAACAGGTTGTGGTTTATTAATGATCTCAATGCCGTGCCCTCCTACATTGCCACAATTCCTGTGTATCGTGGTCCTGCTGAACTGGGACAGATGCTGATCCTGCTCAAGCAAAAAGCTTTTTTCGAAGAAAGCATTTACCCCGAATTATTGCTGGAAAAACGCACAACTGTAAAAGAGCATTTGCAGAATTACTCCTCCGCCATTTATAATCATAACAAGCTGGTTTCGCAATCAGGCAACTATTCTTATCCGGTAGAGAGCAATATGCCGTATGATCCCGGTGAAGCATTCAATCACTGGAATTCGCATGGATATTCTCACCTCCTGCACCCTGTGAATCCTCATACTTTCGTGGTTGTGAGCGTAGAAGAGAAAAACCTGCTTTACCCGTTGGCTACTTTTTCTTCTCTGTTCCTTCTGTTTTCAGCCATGTTACTGGTCACCTTCGGCCTATCCTTTCTGCTTTCGCTGAAACCTGGCGAGCGGAAGGAACTGTTCCGGGATTTCAGCAAAGGAGATATACATCCGTTTCGCAATTTGCTGTTCAGCACCAAGATCCGGATCGCCACCATCTTCGTTATTTTCATTTCATTGTTGATCATTGGTTTCGCAACCTCCCGGTATATCCGCTACCGCTATAATGAAGAGCAGAACGAGATGCTCAGCAACAAAGCGCGGGGCGTACTGAACCGCCTGGAAACAGAGCTGAATAACCATAAGATTTCCTTTTTGGATAATGATGCGCTATTCGCAGAAGTTTTGAATCTGAGCAATTTATATCAAAGCGATATTAATCTGTATAACACCTCCGGCACGCTCATTACCTCCTCTCAACCCGTGATTTTTGAACGCAACCTGATCTCAGGTAAAATGAATGGCCGGGCGTATTTTGATCTTAAATACCGCAAAAGATCCATCGCTATTCAAAATGAAAATATTAACCGCCTAGAGTATCGTGCAGCCTATGCGCCTATCCGAAACAATGAAAGGAAGGTGGTCGCTTTTCTTAACCTTCCGTTCTTCTCACAGGAAACAGAGCTGAAGACCGAAATATCCTCCTTTCTGGTTACGCTTATCAATCTCTATGTGTTCCTGTTTATCCTCGTGAGTTTTATTTCAATTGTGATCTCTTCTACGGTAACGCGTCCGTTGGCCATCATCCGCGAAAAAATGAGGCGCACCCAAATAGGCAAGTGGAATGAAATGATTGACTACAAGGGCGAGGATGAGATCGGGCAACTGGTACAGGAATATAATGCGATGCTGCAGGAGTTGGAGATAAGTGCCGACAAACTGGCACGCACAGAGCGCGAAGGCGCCTGGCGCGAAATGGCCAAGCAGGTGGCGCATGAGATCAAGAATCCGCTCACGCCAATGAAGCTTAATATTCAACAATTGCAGAGGGCCTGGCAAAACCACCCTGAGAGCCTCGACAAACTGTTGCCGAAGGTTACCGCAATCCTGATCAGTCAAATTGATACGCTTTCCCAAATCGCTACTGAATTCTCTGCCTTTGCAAAAATGCCGGAAGGCAGCAACGAGCAACTGGAACTGAACCGTGAAATAAGGGACATTGCTGCGCTTTATGGAAATACCAGGGGCATCACCGTAACCTGCACCACTGAGCCACATCCTGTTTATATTTACGCTGATAAAAATCAGTTTTCGCGGGTGCTGAATAACCTGGTGAAAAATGCTCTCCAGGCAATACCGGAAAACCGGGAGGGGATCATTCACCTTCAGTTGCGGACGGATGGAGCTTTGGTGCGGCTGGAAATTACCGACAATGGCGTAGGGATTCCACCGGACAAACAGGAACAGATATTTACTCCCAATTTCAGCACAAAGACTTCGGGGATGGGTCTGGGGCTGCCTATCGTAAAGAAGATCGTGGAAAACTCCGGGGGAACCATTACGTTCCGCTCAAAACCGGGGAAAGGTTCGGTATTTATTCTCGTGTTTCCACAGCATAATGCCCGTCAGGAAACCCACGCTATTGAGGATCAGGATTAGTCTGTTGATTTCACCACCTGGACTTTTGCTCCAAGCGGCCTGCTAAACTCTCAGTCGTAATTCAGTTCAGCGCTGTCCCCGATATTCAAGCTCTGGCTCATACCCCGCAGTTGTGCATCATTGCCAATAAGAGAATTATGCAGCAACGAGGTGGTGATCTTTGCATAAGGGCCAATAATGGATTCCCGAATAATGCTGTTTTCGATGCTGGCATTGCTTCCAATAGAAACATTGGGGCCGATAATGGAACCTTTGATATCCACATCATCAGAAATATTTACCGGAGGAATAATAATGGTGTTGGCGAAATTCTTATGGTCGGAAGTAGTGTATTCCTCCCGCTTCAGCAGGATTGCATTGGTTTCCAGCACTGCCTCTTTTTTCCCGCAGTCAAACCAATTGCTGATATTGAAGCTTTTGAATTTCACGCCCTTCTCAATCATATGCATCAGTGCGTCCGTAAGTTGAAATTCATTCTTAGTTCTGATGTCATTATCAATAATATATTTCAGCGCTGCGAGCAATTCATCCACTTCCCTTACCTTATAGATTCCCACCAGTGCAATATTGGATTTTGGAATTGAGGGTTTTTCCACAAGTTTGGTGATAAATCCCTCCGGGTCTATTTCCGCAACGCCAAACCGCCTTGGGTCCAGCACCGGTTTAGTGGCCAATGCGGAATGTTCCATAGCGATCAGCTTTTGCATGTCCATATCGAAAATGGTATCACCCAGTGCAATCACCAATTGGTCCGCTCCTGCTATCTGATCTTTCGCCAGCCAAATCGCATGGCCTATTCCTTCGCGGGAGGTTTGCACCACAAACTCCGAATCCAGATCAGGATATTTTTCAGTAATGAAATCCCGCACCTTTTCTCCCAGGTATCCGATAATGAACACGAACTCCGAGAAACCGGCTTCTTTCAGTTCATCAATAATATGCGAAAGGATAGGCTTGCCAGCTACAGTGATCAGTGCTTTGGGTTGCGTATGGGTGTGGGGCCGCAGGCGTGTTCCTACACCTGCCACAGGGATTACTGCTTTCATAAAAATTTTAAAATTGTGTAAATGAAATTGGGTTTCTGATTGGCAAATAGCAAGCTTTAGTAAGTTCCCGAAGCGAGCATTACGAGCGTACATGCCTGTATGGTTTCAATTCCCTGTTCTTTCGCCTTTGTTATGAATTCAGGATTATTTGTTCCGGGATTAAAAATGATCCTGCGGGGTTTGAGAGAGAGGATATAATCAATCCATTCAGCCTGATTGTGAGGACCCACGTAGAGGGTAACGGTGTCTATTCCATCCAGAGGCGGTTTATCATTGATGATCCTGAGACCTGCCACCTCGTCCTTTTTGATTCCCACCGGAACCACCTCGTGTCCATTCGCTTTGAGCCGGTGAACTGCCGTAAACGCATAGCGGCCTGGATTACTGGTTGCTCCTAATACAAGTGTTTTCATTTTAATAATTCGATGTTTTAAAGGCGGCAATTTTCAGCGGAATTCTTTTAAAAACAATCAAAAATTTCCCGAAACCTTTATGTTAATACTTTGTAACTCCTTTTTCGGACGACAAATGACCTACGCCTTCAGGAGAATCAGAAGTGCCGATATGGGTACTTTTGCTGGGAATGATAAACAAGGAAACATGCGATTTTTCACTTTTGTTTTTTGTCTCTGTTTGATGTCGGCATGTGGCGTTCATTACGTTTCGCCCCGGTTTGATGCGCAAACGAGTAATCACAAGCTTATAGCAATTATTCCCTGCCAAATAGAAAACACAGGCCGGCAGCCGGCAAAGATGACCCAGGAACATGCAAATCAGATTGAGGAAGCCGAAAGCCGGATGTTCCAGCTTTCCCTCTACAATTCATTTCTTCGCAAATCCGGCCGGGGCAAGAATGCGATCAAAGTAGAAATACAGCCGGTAGAAAAAACGCTATTTCTGCTGCAAGGAAAGGAGATCGGGATTCGCGAGTCCTGGTCGGTGCCCGCGGAATCACTGGCGGTGGCATTGGGAGTGGACGCTGTAGTAAAAACACGGATTTCCAAAAAGCGATTTCTCTCTGATCTTGAATCTTTCGGGATTGACTTTGGAACAGAGGTACTGGAAGATTTATTAGAGGATGTAACGCTTCCCCCTGACGCTGAGAAAACCTATGACATTAAGGCAGAAACTTCGTTGTTCAATGGAACGGATGGTTCGTTGTTATGGAAGGTAGCGGTAGACCGGCAGGCTTCGTGGGATTATCCACCGGAGGAAGTACTGCAATCTGTTACGAATAAATTTGCACGAAAATTTCCGTACAGGAAATAAAAACAAAGCGCCTACGGGTTTATGAACAATTCGATCTGGGACGAATTCAAGCTCCGCGTACTCAGGAGCAATGATACACTCCTACACCTGATATTTATTAACCTTGCAATTTTTGTTGCAACGGGGTTATTATATGTCCTCTTCCGTTGGTTCCTCCTCAGCCCCGGCTGGTTTGATGAGCTATACCGCTGGCTGGCCGTGCCTTCCAATCCACTCACGCTGCTCACCCGACCCTGGACCTTGGTTTCGTATCAGTTCATCCACAGCATGGATTCATGGCTGCACATCATCTTTAATATGCTCATTCTTTTCTGGTTCGGAAGGATATTTATGGAATACCTTGGCAACCGCAAGCTACTGAGCGTGTATCTGGCTGGTGGCATTGCCGGGGCCTTGCTTTATATTCTAATATATAATCTTGTTCCGCTCTTCCAGAGAGTATCCGATATTTCGATTCTGTATGGCGCCTCTGCAAGCGTGCTCGCAATTCTTGTAGCCACAGCCACCTTGCTGCCCGACTATAGTATACGGCTTATCCTTATTGGCGCGGTGCGGCTTAAATATATTGCCTTGTTCCTGGTTATCATTGATCTCCTGAGCATGGCCGGCTCCAATGCAGGTGGCAGCATTGCCCACCTGGGCGGGGCTGCGTATGGCTTTATTTATATCCGGCAGCTCCAGAGCGGCCGAGACATCGGCCAGTGGGTGAACTTGCTGGTGGACTGGCTTGGCGGATTCTTCCGGAAAGGGCCGAACCTGCGGGTGTCAGATATGGGTGACCGCTCCCAACCCAAAAAATCCGGAGGCCTCAGCGAAGTGAGCCAGGAACAAATTGACGCAATCCTGGATAAAATTGCAAAGTCAGGATACGACAGCCTAACCAAAAAGGAAAAGGACATCCTCTTTAAAGCCAGCAACAAAGACTGATGACATTGCTCTATCCAACCTATAAATTTTACAGATACCATCCGTAATGGCTAAGGCACCAGAAGTCCCTGAGAATAATTCGCGGCCCTTTTTTCTTTTGGTCCTTGACCGCCTGTGCTTTGTCGCCACCTGGCTGCTGATTGGCCTCACGATCATCGCCCTGTTTGCTCCGCGCATCCATCCTGGTGTTACCACCATTCCCGCTTTCTGCAACCTTATCTTCCCTGCCACGATGATTGGCCTGGTGAGTTGCATCGTCTACTGGATGCTGCGCAGGCGCCTCCGGTTTATCTATCCGCTTGTGGCCATTCTTATCAGCACCAACGAGCTTAACAAAACGGTAGCGCTCCATTTCAGGGACAAAAACCCGGAGGGAAAGGAACTGGCGCTGATGACCTACAACGTCAAGAAATTTTATAGCGATGAAAAGGAAAGTGCCATCCTGAAGTTGATCGCCACGAAAAATCCGGATGTTTTATTTTTCCAGGAATTCGTGGCTTATAACGTTAAAAAGGAAAATCGGACAAACATCCTGAGTCCTTTGCTGGATTCCTTAGGCTACACGGATTTTTATTTTATGAACGGAGATGATTTTTCGCTCAAAGTTGGGGGAACGGGTATCGTTTCCCGCTATCCGCTCATAAACCCTGGCGTGGTTCCTTTCCCCGAGAACAGCACCAATAGCTGCGTTTACGCAGATATGGTGAAGGACAATGACACCATTCGTGTGATGAGCGTCCACCTGCAGTCCATTAATCTTACAGACGGGAAAAAAGAAGCCGGCATGGATGAACAAGAGCAGATCAATAAAAACAGGCGTAGGCTGGCTACTGCATTTGTGCAGCGTGCCCGCCAGGCTGATCGTGTGCTCGAAATTATACGCCAGTCTCCATATCCCGTGGTGCTGGCTGGCGATTTCAATGATACACCTCTATCTTATACCTATAATAAATTCCGTTCACACCTCCAGGATGCCTTTATAAAGGACGGACTGGGCCTCGGCATTACGTATGCTGGCCGCATTCCGCTCCTCCGCATTGACTATATTCTACCGGATACGGTATTTGCCGTCTCCGATTTCGAGGTGATCAGGAAAAACCTGTCTGATCATTATCCTGTATTCTGTAAAATTCATTGGAAGTGAGCGCTACGGAATAACAAATTCCGGTTTTATTATTTAAATGTTAAACTAAATATTTAAATAATTTTAATTCGTCTTAATAATTGATTTATTAAATTTTTATGATACTACCATCCCTTTAATGGGAGCAGTTTAAAAAACCAAGTCAATCACACCAGTCTCCACCATTGTAAGGTCTGTTTAAAGCATAGGGGTACTTTGGGTAAAATAAATGTGCTTATTGGTACAAACAACTCTTGGAAAAGTGTTTCGCAGAACTTTGTATAAAACGCTGTAATAAAGGGTAGGAGGAGCAGAAATTGTGGAGCGCTCCCAATATGAAGCAGGTTTATTCAGGTGTGAATACGCTACTATAATGTTAAGGGTTGATTATCACCTCACCACTAACTTCTGCCGAGCCACAACATCGTCTCTGAACTTTATTCGCAAAATATAAATCCCCGGATGCTCAGGAGTTGGAATAACACCAGGGTGATCAGACTTTTCTGACGACCAAACCACCTTTCCCCGGGCATCGAAAATAGTTGTGCTCAAAATCGCTGCTCCCTCAAATTGAATTAGAGAGCCAGGTTCTGCTGGATTGGGATAAAAGCTCAGGTTTACCGTGGGCGAAGATATGCCTGACTGAGCAGCTAAGGGTGCCGTAACGTATTTCACTTCCTTCGCTTTTGGTTCCTGCCATACGAGGAAAACCTTTTCGTTGTTTATGGCTACATCAGGGTTGAACTGGAAGCCGGATTCATTGGTGACTTGCTGAACGTTTTTGTTCGTGATGAAGGGGCTGTTGGTAGTATGGCTGATCCAGACATCCCAGCCGTTGTTGCGGTTATCCTGCCAAGCCATAATCTTGTGGCTTCCAAAGGCTGCCAGTCGCGGGTAGTTTTGGCTGAAAGTACCTTGCCCTTCAGTATGGATCATGGCGGTAGCTGAGGTCTGTTGTGTTCCAAGGTCAAATTCAAGAAAATTTATCCGTGGATTGCCTGCTGCACCACTCATCCAGGAAGTTATCACTTTACCGCCACTGAATACAGCATCAGGTCCGGTGGATGGACAACTGAAGATGTTCCAGTTATTCTCGTCAATATCCTGCTGCATTGGGAAAGTCTTGCCACCATCTGTTGAGAGCGCTATCCACGCATCACGGATGTTGTTATCATTGTTTCTGTAAAAGGCAGCAATGGTATCACCCGATGCCACCAGTGCTGCCGGACAGCAATCGCAAACCTCTCCCGGAGCGTTATCGCTAACCGTTAAAAAGTCGCTGAAGGTTCTACCTTTATCGGTGCTGACGGCAACCACGTATTCAGGTTCCAAAAAGTTCGGCTGAAACTGCATGAACATCACCACCGGATTGCCGTCACCAAGTACAGCTATTGAGGGCAACCGGGTATTCACATCACCATTCACCCGCATGGTATCACCAAAGGTTTTCCCACCGTCACTTGAATGCACCACATATATGTAGCCGCTGGCCTCAGGTTCGCTTTTGAAAATAACGTAAACATCGTCCCCATTTGAAGCAATGTCAGGTCCCATCCAGTTGTCAATAGCCGCTTTCACTCCTTCAGGTGTAACTTTCACAGGCTGATCGAAACTGCTTCCATTCCACCGGGCTACAAAAATTTCCCCAGTTGATTGGTTGTTGAGAACTACCAGCGGAATCATATTGGCCATAACCACCCTCGGACGGGTGTAACCGTAATCATCATCAGCAACAGCGCCAGGCGTACTGAAATCCAGGTTCTGTGCGCTGATTAAAACGCTCCATGTGAGAAGCACAAAAAGTGTAAGGGCGTACTTCATAATGTTATCTTATTAGAATTTTCTTTCGGAAATTAATTTGAGGTCCTTGTATAATCAAGATAATAATTTCCTTTTCCATCCGGGGCGGAACAGGAATAAAAAATTCAGTTCCTGTTGCTGGATGAGACCTGAGGAGATGCTGGCCCTGCATGTTGTAAATGTCCCCAGCAGATATTTCAAGAATTTTTTCAGACCTGATGATAACCTGCCCATCATGGAAAAATACAGCCAGGGAGGGAGTAACCTGATTTTTCACTCCACTGACTATCAGGCAACTATCAATAACTTTACGGATTTCAGGAATCCCGTTGGTAAGGGGCCTAATGTTCCAGACAATCCCTGTATCGGAGCAAACCACTGCATAGGTGGGCCAGCCCAGGAAACTGAACTCAGCCTGATAAAGAGCAGTAATTGTGTCGGCACCACCTTCTTCTCCGGCTGATGGGTAGGTGATATTATAGGTGCTGTCGAAAGTCTTTAACCGCAGATTATCATCCCGATCACTGATGCCAATCACCCTGACTCGTCCTGAGCCGCTGCCGTAATCCCTATAAAGTTCATCCACCATTGGCGAGAGGCTCTGACAGGGCACGCAATCGGCAAAGAAAAAATCAAGCAGCACCACTTTACCTGCAACAATATTGGTGTAGAGGTGGAATTGCTCCTGCCCTGTGGTGGTTATCGTGAAATCAGGCGCTTTCTGCTGGCTGAAAGCACTGATCGGTAAAGAAACCCAAATCAGAATCATTAAAAAAATTTTGGACATAATTGGCAAAAATAGCTATTCCGGTATCCAAATTTGAAGATAACAGGGCACCGATTATTTTATGCAAACAATAGTTACCTCTGATGTCGAAGTTGAAGACGACAAGATGGAGAGAGATTGAATTTTAGAAACTTTCGGGACTTGCAAAATGGAACGGTTGTGATAACTGACCTGAATGGCCGGGAACTTATTTCTATGCCTGTGCAACCGGAACTGGAATGGATGAAGATGCCACAACTCACCAGTGGAGTTTACCTGGTACATGTCATGAAAGAAGGTAGCCGGATGACTACTTCAAAGCTGGTCATACGATAGGAAACAACTTGTGAGCGCAGCCTTTCCATTATATCTCTTTTTTTGTCTTACATGCTGTATTTCCTGTATTGAGGAGCCAATAGAGACTACCCACCCTGAATCGCTATTGCAGTGTACCAAGGGATTTCCTGAACCGCAATTTCCCCCTGACAACTCTTTTACAGCCGAATGGTGGCAGTTAGGAAGAAACTGTTTTTCGATCCAATTCTGTCGAAAGATGGCTCCGTGAGCTGTGCTTCCTGCCATCGGCCACAAAATGCCCTCAGCGATGTGGTGGTTTGGTTGAGGCTGGTGACTAATTTTTAGGCTGCCTGGCTAAAACGGGGCAGGAGCTGATTGTGCTATATTGCACTAAAATCGTAATAAAATTGAGTTGCTTTTTTTCTATACTCATCAATCTTAACAAGGTTTTAATCCAATTTATAATAGATTTGAATAGTTTAGAATTAGAATAGACAGATGCGTTAGCCCTTATTGATGAACCCATGAAGCCTAATTATTTCCTCTGTATTTTGCTAATAGTTTTAGTGCAAACTGCTTCCTATGCACAATATGAATCCTCAATTTGGTTCTGGAGTCCTGGTTCGGCAGGCGTAAAATTCGATTTATCAACCCAGCAACCTTCTCCATATAACGTGTCCCAGCCGCTGGGGACTGAGGGCTGTTTTGTGGCGACCCATCCGAGGTCAGGAGAACTCCTCTATTATACTGATGGAATTAAGGTATATGACAAAACCCACAATTCAATTGATAATGGATTGAACGGGAATGCATCGGGTGCTAACACGGTTGTCAGTTGCCAAAAACCTGGCAATGAAGATTTTTCCCTGTTTTATGTGATCTCAAACTCTGGAAACTATTTATCAGGAGGACATCTCTATCTCTCTATTGTGGATATGCGGCTGGGGACAAATGGTGATGTTGTGGCATCAACCAAAAACACACCCATCAATGCTTCAGGAAACCCATACGGAAACGCTCCCTATTCATCTACTGAAGCTACCATGCTTGTTGCAAAACCCTGTAGTGATGAATTCTGGCTGGTGAATGCCGAACAAAACTCTAACCGCATACATGTTTTTGATGTAACCGACACGGGCATTTATGAAATCAGTACCTCCCCTTTTGCCTTGGGGAGCGGTAGGTTTGACCTTGCCTACAACAGCGCCTATTCCATTGCTTCAAAGAAGCTGGCCTTAAATGCGCGGAGGCTGAGCTCCGGCCTGCAGGGTGTATACACCTACGACTTTGATGATACTAACGGAGAAGTAACTAACCGGCAGTTGGTCTATAGTACCTTCATGGTTTCATACGGTATGTCATTCTCTCCCGATGGAAGCAAACTATACTATTGTGAAACCACTGGCAATATTCCTAACGTTACGGTCAGGCTAAGGCAGTTTGACCTGAACACCTCAACGCATACCACTATCCATACTACCCCCAGCGGTGATAACTATATAAACGGGATAAGATTGGCTCCTAATGGATATTTGTATGTAGCACAACACAATCTCGATTCTTTGCATGCAATCAAAAGTCCTGACAGTACTGCTATTGGTAATTTATGCCAGTTTGTAAGGAGTGATTATGCCATTGATACTACGCCTGTAAACTCCACCCTGCCTACTTTTTTAACCCCCAGAAGAAAAATATCAATTGTGGACTCAGCCATGGTTCCCATCAATCGCTATATTCAGTTATGTTTCGGAGATTCTTTATTCGTAATGGCGGATACTCCTATTTATACTTACCAATGGTCAACAGGAGATACAACAGTATCTATTTATCTCAACGACACTGGAACCTACATCCTCGTAGCTACTACTGCAACAAATTGTAAACTCTCGGACACTGTAACTGTGGCATTTGTTCCTATACCACATTTGGGCGGGGATTCTACATTAACGGACTCTTTCGTCTGTAAATCAGATAGCATTGAACTTAGGATAGACAATTCTTATGACGAGATATATTGGTCTACCGGAGACACCACCAACAGCATTTGGGTAAATGAAACCGATACATACTGGGTGAGAGTAAAAACAGCAGAATGCACATACTTTGATTCGTTGAATGTAACATTCTATCACGATTCTCTGATAAATCTTGGATCCGATACGCTTATATGCCCTGGAGATTCCATTACCCTGACAGTGGATAGCTCGGATATTAACTATCTATGGTCTACCAGTGAGACCACCCAAAGCATTACAGTAAAAGACTCCGGGGTGTATTATGTAGATGCCTATTTCCCTCATGGTTGTGTCATTTCTGATACGGTAAGGGTCAACATCTTCAATACAAGTTCGCTCTTTCTGGGGCCTGACACCATAATTTGTAAAGGGGACAGCATCACCCTCTCGCCAGGTAACTTTTCTTCATACACCTGGTCAACAGGGGATACCTCTGAAACTATTACCATTGATTCTCCCGGAACGTATTGGGTCTCGGTAACCATTGGAAACTGCATGGCTACTGATTCAGTTGTGATTGGTCAGACAGGCGATCTAAACATTAATTTAGGTAACGATACTTCTATTTGTCCGGGCGACAGCCTGATTCTCTCTGTAGATACACCCGGCCTGACCTACTTGTGGTCCACCAATAACATCCTTGATTCTATTACAGTAAAGGACAGCGGATTGGTCTGGGTTCAGGTTACTGATGGCGTAGGTTGCAGTGCCAGTGATACTATTCGAGTGACGCTTGTCCCATCCTCAATTACACTTGGAAATGATACCACGATATGTGATGGCGATAGTATCGCACTCACCCCAGGTAATGGCTTTACCACTTATAGTTGGAGTACCGGCCAAAACAGCGACACAATTTATGCAAAGGTTGCTGATACCTTTTGGGTAGAGGTTGTTTCAGGTGGGTGTACTTTCCGCGATACTGTTGTTATTTCCATCGCACCACAACTCCAACTGGGTATAGGGTCTGATACGCTGCTTTGTGCCGGTGAAACCGTAGTGCTGACAGTCAATCCTGCTGCACTGAGTTATAGCTGGTCGTCTTCCAGCCTGGACACAAACTCCATCTCCGTGTCTGTACCAGATACATATTCCGTAATGGCAACATACGGCAATGGCTGTTTGGCGTACGATACAATCATTGTTGCCATAGCAAGCATGGATAGTTTGTCTCTTGGGCCGGATACCACACTTTGTGACAATAGTTCGCTAACATTAGATCCTGGCCCGTTTCCCACAATCATCTGGCAAGACTCCCTTGTTCAACGAATTTTCCCTGTTGACCAAAGTGGAACCTATCATGTAATGGTGACGGATTCAATCGGCTGTACCTACCGTGATACTATCGAAGTGGGCATTTTTGATGAGTCTGCATTCTCTCAGCCTCAAACCATTGAGATATGCCAGGGTTCCAGTGTAACGCTCAGCTTACCCGCTCTGCCGGGAATAACTTACAACTGGGAGGGAGGAGAACAGGGCGATGATTTCACGGTATTTAACGAAGGTGTTTATACTGTAACCACTGTAGCTTGTGGGAAAACATTGTCTAAAGAATATAACATTAATGTAGCGGTTGAGGAGGGTAATTTTTATTATATCCCCAATGCGTTCTCACCAATCCTTGATGATGCAATAAATGATCGCTTCGGAATTATAGTGGACACGGATATATTAAATGTTCTAGAATTTAAGATGTTAATTACGAATCGCTGGGGAGAGATCTTATATACCACCACGGATATTGAAAAGCATTGGGATGGAAAACGAGATGGTAGAACAGTCCCACCAGGCGTATTTGTCTATAGTATTAGAATGATTATAGACCAGCCTTGCTACGGGGAACGTGCCGTTAACTTGGAAGGGACCGTTACCGTTTTTTAACTTCTTTCGATATATAATACAGGACTATTACTTTGATAAAATGATACAGTTTGGAATTGGAGTCATTGACCTGAACAAAAAGTGTTGAAAGAGCTCATTTTATAATTAGCTTTTTAATTGCCAACATAGCGGGTTTTGTTTTTTAAAACTTACCTAATGTTCTAAATTTATATTCCTTTTTTATAATTTATATAAAATCATTAAAAAGTTGAGTGGAGCTTTGCCGCCTGCTGATCGAATAGAAGACAGCCCAAAAGCAAGGAATAGAGGCAGCGGGTTTTTAGTTTCCTGCAACCTTGATAAACAAACACGCGTTATCATTACAAAACTTATTTATGCGACAATTCCTGTTACTCTCCCTGTTCCTGGTTTGCAGCTTATTTATAAATGCCCAGACGCCCGGCACTGATACTTCGGAAAGTGAGGATATTTATGAATTATATGCAGATTCCATTTTTAAAGGTGACAACCGGGTAATTGAGATGGGGGATTACAAAGTGACAAATTATCGCTTTCATTTTACGGAGGTGTACAGGAACCCTGATCAGGGGTTGGTAGGAATTATTGTAAAAGCCTTCTCAGGAGTTAGCGGTCGCACTTATTTCCTTGCCATTCCAATTCCCGGTAATGACAACAACTACTCTTACAATGCTGAACTTGCCGAATTATTGGAAAAGATCGCTACACAACTGGATGATTATATGACTGCGGCATTTCTCACCGCCTTCATCCGCTACTATGGCGATCACCGTGACCTGGGATACCAGATGGGCATAAATTTTTACTCAGGATATAAGGCGCTGGAAGAAGAGAAAATCAGAAAACTAAAGAAGCAAGGCGTAGAAACAGATAAGTCAGAAGAAGAAATTCCGGACGAACCATAACATCTTGCAGCCCGGAGCCTTATTTTAAATATGTTAAAAATTCATTTTTTACATCACGCTCCTTAAATTTTCCGCAATATTCCGAGGTTACGGTAAAGCTGTCTTCATCCCTGATGCCGCGCGCTGAAACACACATGTGATGTCCCTGGAGCAAAACGGCTACATCTTCGGTATCCAGCTCTTTCTTCATGGCGCAGGCAATCTGGCGGGTAAGCCGTTCCTGCACCTGTGGCCGCTTAGCGAAATAATGCACGATCCTGTGAATTTTGCTGAGGCCGATCACCTTTCCTGTGGAGATATATGCTACGTGAGCATGGCCGCGAATAGGCAGAAAATGATGCTCGCATGTGGAATAAAAGGTAATATCCTTTTCCACCAGCATTTGTCCATATTTAAAGCTATTGTCAA
The DNA here is from genome assembly GCA_040880525.1 of Bacteroidia bacterium. Lineage (NCBI taxonomy): Bacteria > Pseudomonadati > Bacteroidota > Bacteroidia > Bacteroidia bacterium. The sequence continues at coordinate 102,882 of JBBDIG010000016.1, read as the reverse complement.
ACAGCGTGATCCTGGGGCGGTTTTCCGGGCTAAGGCCGGAAAAAATTTCCTGCACGTACATTTTTGCCACCCGCTTAGGCGTATGTTTCAGGCTGTCATCTGTGAGGTCAAGGCCCAGCAGCAGCATGATCTCGCGAAAATGCTTTTCTATATAAAGCATCTTTTCTTCATCATCCAGTTCAAATGCACCTTCACGCAAAGGCGTATCAACAGAAGTAGATTGATGACCGTCAAAGTCCACCAATTCCTGCGTCAGATCATGATTATCACCATTTGTCGCACTCTTTTCTTCTTCCTTCATTTCAAAAAAATTTGACTTCAAAAATACTTTATACAGTACCGGTTTAAAAAGTCTTTCATTCAAATAAAAATACCGGTTCTGAATTCATATCCAACCCAGGCTTTTAATTAAGGTTGTTTTAAACATGCTTTTCAATATTTATCATAAGAAAACAAAGCCTATAATCCGGGTACCTTGGAGGTTAAGCATCATCTTCTCCAGGATTCATCATTATTTCCTTCACCTCCTCCGGGTTCGCCAAATGAATTTTTAATTTGTCAATAAGCGTGGAAAATATTTTTTGTTTCGATTCGAAAGTCCATCCGGCAATGTGGGGCGTGATCAGGATCTTTCCGTTATTGATCACCCTTTGCAGGAGCGCCTTCTCCTCTTGCGAATAGCTTTCCAAATCTTCATTCTCCAGCACATCAAGCGCGGCTCCCAACACCTTTCCCTGCTCTACTGCGTCCAGGAGGTCTTTGGTATTCACGTTCTTGCCCCGTGAGGTATTCAACAAATAAAAGGGCTTTTTAAATTTAGCAATAAACTCCGCATTAATGAAGTGATAAGTTTCGCGGTTCAGCGGTATGTGAAGGCTCAGCACATCCGCCCGTTCAAAAATATCCTCCAGATCTACCTGATGGGCCACGCTGTCAGAAAAGCCGCTTTTGTATTTGTCATAAGCTATTACCTCTACATCAAACCCCATAAGCTTTTGGCCAAAGGAAGAGCCAGTATTTCCGTAGCCCACCAGGCCCACTACTTTGCCAGCCAGCTCCCAGCCCCGGTTTTCTTCGCGCTGCCACTTCATTTGCCTCACCTCCCTGCTTGCCTGGCTGATGTTGTTCAGCAGCGAAAGCAGCAAGCCCGCAGTGTGCTCTGCTACTGCATTCCTGTTTCCCTCAGGTGAATTAATGATCGTGATGCCGGAATGTGTTGCAGCCTCTACATCAATATTGTCCAGCCCTGAGCCAGGCCGCAAAATGAATTTCAGCTTTTCGGCATTTTCTATTACCGCAGCATCAATAAGCAAACTGCTGCGGATCATTACCCCATTAAAGCGGCCTATTTCCTTGAGCACCGATTCATAAGAAATACCCGGCTGATAATCCACAGCGAAGTTCATCTCCCTTAGCGCTGACAGAAAAAATTCAGGAACTTCATCACATACCAATACTTGTTCTTGCGACATTATTCAGAATTTCTAATGACTAACATTTTACAACTCCTTGCATTTTTTTTATCATCAGGCATATTATTTTTAAAACATGCCGTACATCAGCCTTCCGAGCATAAAGTAGACGAACAGGCCAATGAGGTCATTTGATGTGGTAATAAACGGGCCGGTGGCTAGGGCCGGATCCACCTTCAGAGAATTGAGCATCAGGGGAATCAACAGGCCCAAGAGGGAGGCAATAAGAATGACTGACAACAGCGAAATGCTAATGGTATAAGCCAGCGGCAGGGCCTCTCCTGAAATAAAACCGTAGCCCAGAAGCAGCACGGCACAACACAGGCCGTTGAGCATCGCCACCGCCACCTCCTTGAATATTTTGGAAGCCAACCCGCCCTGGCCCATCGTTTTGGAGGCAAGACTCTGTACCACAATCGCAGAAGACTGCACTCCTGCATTCCCCCCCATCGCAGCAATCAGCGGGATAAAAATGGCCATCTCAGGATAAATCTCCAGTTCGTATTCATAGTTGGCAATGACCTTGGAACTTGCAATGCCCCCCAGCAGGCCGAGCAAAAGCCAGGGAAGCCGAGCACGGCTGATCTTGAAAATGCGGTCAGAATATTCCACATCTTCAGAAATACCACTCATTAACTGCATGTCCTCCTCAGCTTCTTCGCGGATAAAGTCCACCACATCATCAATGGTAATGCGCCCCACCAGTTCCTGATGATCGTTCACCACCGGCACAGCGGGAAGGTCGTATTTGTCCATCATCCGGGCAACTTCATCAGCAGGCTCATTAGCCAAAACGCAGATGATCTCCTTAAAATAAATGTCTTCAATTTTAGCTGTGGATGGAGAAACGATGAGTTTATGCAGGGGGATCATTCCTTTCAGCACTCCGTTATCATCCACCACGTAAACGGCATAGATCATTTCCAGATCACTTCCCTGCTCGCGTATGGATTCGATGCATTGGGTTACATCGCTGTTGATGTTCACCTTCACAAGTTCCCTTGCCATGAGGCCACCGGCACTATCCTCAGGGTAATCCAGCAGCGAAACCAGATCCTCTGAAACTACTTTGTCACGAGACAACTGGCGGATCACCTCCTCCCGCACTTTAGGAGGCAACTCATTGATCACGTCTGCCGCATCATCTGTCTCCATCTCGCCTATAAAGCGGTCCACGATCTCGCGCGGCTGCAGAGACGACAGAAATTTCTGACGCATGTCATCTTCGAGTTCAGCCAGCACATCGCCCGCCTTTTCAGGAGTGATGAGTGAAAAGATGTATTTCGCATCCTCCATCTCCTGCTCCTTCATCAGTTCAGCAATATCAGCCGGATGCAGGTTTCGCAGGTACTCGCGCAGCAGCGCCTCGTCACGCTCCCGGAGCGCTGCCTCTATATCGCTATACAGTTCATTAGTGAATTCCGAATACATATTCTTTCAGGTTTATCCTCCCTACATCGCCAGAAGGACGCGGAGAAGATCAGTTGGCTCCGGCAAAGGTTCAAAATCCTCTGCGGCTTTTATACGGTGTATGGGATAATTGATGTAAATGGAAATTGCGGCTCCGTATTATCCGGAAGGTGGCGTGTCCTGCAATCGTTTTGTAAGATCAATAAAATCCTCCACCTCCAACTGCTCAGCGCGCCTTAGCAACACCGCAGTTTCAATGTAGTCCAGCTTTTCGCCAAAAATCTTCAATGCATTTCTCAACGTTTTTCTTCGCTGGTTAAAGGCCGTTTTTACCACGCGAAAAAAGAAGTTCTCATCGCAATCCAGCGGCCCCGTTGCCTTTCGTTCCATCCGCAGTACTCCCGACTTCACTTTTGGCGAAGGAGAAAAAGCGTTTTCATCCAGCGTGAAGAGATAGCTAGTTTCGTAAAATGCCTGAACAAGCACACTGAGAATGCCGTAGTCCCGCGTTCCGGGTCCGCTCGCCACCCGCTTTGCCACCTCACGCTGAAACATCCCTGTCAACTCCGGGATCTGATCGCGGTAATGCAACACGCGAAAGAGAATCTGGCTGGAAATATTGTAAGGGAAATTGCCGGTAACTCCGAATTGCTCCTGTCCGAAAAGCGCCCTCAGATCGGCATTCAGGAAATCCTGGTGCAGCAGGCGACCATTGAGTGCAGGGAAATTTTTCTTTAAGTACTGCACCATATCAGCATCAATCTCCACCACATATAATTGCTCTCCGAAACGCTGCAAAAGAGATTTGGTAAGTACACCCAGCCCCGGACCTATTTCGAGCACCTTCTCGTAACTCTTGCCGGCCAGCAGGAGACTTTGGCTTATTCGCTCCACTGCCTCCTGATCTTTTAAGAAGTGCTGGCCCAGATGCTTTTTTGCTTTGATACCGCTATTGTTCATAACCTTCAAATTTAAGGTTTAATACCGTTCCAGATTCCGAGTTCCGGGTTCAGCCTTCCAGGGCTGCTCATAAACTTTGAATTCAAGGTTAAAATACCCCTGATTCGTTCAAATAACCACATAGTGCTTCTTCGTGCCTTTGTGCCTTCGTGTCTATTTATCTCAGCAAAAATGTGTTTAAATAATGGCTTCGTGCTCCTTCGAGACTTTGTGCCTTCGTGTCTAATAATCCTCAAAAAAATGAGTTAAAAATAAACCTCGTGACCCTTTGAGTTTTTGTGCCTTTGTGTCTAATATATTTGAATTTTTATCTTGACTTTCAATAAAACAAACTTTTAAAATGAAGAGAATCTCATTACGTGGGTTGGAAACACCCCGCCTTCGGTTCCGGGAATTGTAAAAAGGGGATTTTGAAATATGGATGGAATATTTCAATTCTGCGGAAGCCCTGCGCTTTTCAAATTGGGAGTTGGGGAGTGAGGACACCTGCAAACGCTGGATTGACAGCCAAGTACTGCGCTATGGGCAAACAGGCTTTGCCCTCTATGGCGTGGTGAATAAAGAAACCGGGAAGATGGCCGGGCAGTGCGGACTCCTTGAGCAAACGGTAGATGGCCGCCCGGAAATTGAGATCGGCTACCACTTGATCCCCAGCGCATGGGGAAACGGATATGCAACAGAAGCAGCTTCAGCCCTTCGCAATTATGCATTTAATAATCACATCGCTGACTCTCTTATTTCAATTATTAATATTAATAATATTCCTTCACAAGCTGTAGCCGTGAGGAACGGCATGAAAAGAGGCGCCCGCACAACCTTCAAGGAAATGCCGGTCTATATTTATCGCATTGAACGGGAGGAGTGGGAAAGGCTATAACGTGAAACCTCAGGAACAAATGAAGGAATATTCTAAATAAATTTTGGTCTCCAACCAAAGTAATACATCTGTTTTTACGCCTCCTTTAAATGCGCAAACCTGCAAGGCGGGCAATAGTGGCGGTGGCGGCTTTGGTTACAACTGTAATGAAGTCAATATTCAGGGTAGAAAGCGTATCCGTGGAAAGATGGTAATTCGGGTTTCTGAATTCGGAGGTATCCGTCAGCATCAGAGCAGGGATGCCGGCATCCCAGAATGGAGCATGGTCACTCCTCCGGAGAACGGGCGCCATCTCTCCATTTCCCGGAACGGCAATGGAAACCACGGGCAGGTCCGGCAACAGTTCCTTTGCCGTAGCTTCAAACTTCGACATCAATGAAAGGGAACCGGCATTGGCCACATTGGTGATGAAGTCGCCCTTGCGTCCCCGCTGCTCCACCTCCCTTATCTGCTGCGGAAAAAGCTGTTCCATCCCTGGCGGGAAAAACTGTGAATTCTCCTCCTCTGCGGTATATCCTATCATCTCCAGGTTTATCACACCTTTCACAGGCTGGAGCGGCCAATCGTTAAGCTGCTGCACAAAAGCCTCGCTGCCCGCCAGGGAAGCCTCCTCAAGGTCGAATGCTACAAAAACAATATTATCCCTGTACCGGAAATGGCTCAGCGCACGTAATGCACAGAGCATTCCAGCCACGGCTGAAGCATTGTCATCAGCTCCCGGAGAACCTGCTACAGAATCGTAATGGGCTGTAAGGAGCCAAGTGCCTTCCGGAGCCTCCCCGGCAATATGACTCCATAAATTTTCTCCGGCAGTTTCCGCTGTTGAGAATTTATTGGAATCACTTTTACTAAGCCACCGGATAAAATCCCGCTTGATGTATTCCCTGACTTTTTCCAGGTGGTCGGGTGCTGAAATGCGGTGGCGTTCACCGGCTATCGCCTGCAAATGCGTCCTCACTGCTTCAGGCTTTATATACTTTAGCAACAGCTCGATTTGTTCAATATCTGTTTTGCTCATTTAATAACTGTAATATTAACGGGGTGGATTTTTATGGCCTTTGAGGCGGTGCCAAAGCTGGCTCAGCAATTCGGTTCCCTGACTGAAGTCATTTTCCCGTTGGCCGATGATGACTTCTCCATTATCCTTTTCGATGGTATAGGTAAAGACAAATCGCTCATTTTCATCCGGCCAGATCATAGTTTGCCCAAAACGCAGATCGTTTACCAGGAGCAGCTCACCCTCTTTTTCCAGCGTGTACCAGTCCTGCGTAATTTTCAGAAGGCGTTTCACTTTCGGCTCGTTTTCCACTTCCCCCAGCAGTTCTTCATTTTTATGAATATACCTGAAGTGTATGCTTTCATCAGGATCAAGAAAGGAATAATAACCGAGGTAATAACCGGAATCGGCTTCCACGTTGGAGGTCCAGAGAATATTATTAAACAAAGTTGGCCGTGTATCAAACCGGTTATAGCTGATATTCTGCCGCTCCAGTTCCTCTTCAAATATCTGGTGGATCATTGCCTTATTTCCTAATGTGAAAATTAAATAAAAGGAACTGAGGCTGATACCAATTACATTAAGCACCCTGCGCCCCCGGCCGGAGCGACTCTTAAACATCAGCCATATTGTGGTGATGAGCAATGGCAGGGTGTAGAGTGGATCAATCACCGAAATGGACTTAAGGTCTACTCGATAATCCAGCGGCCAGAAAAACTGCGTTCCCCAGGTCGTGAGGCAATCCAGCACCGGATGGGTTATGAGTGACAGGAAAAACAGCAGCGTCCATCCGCGCCATGAAGCTCCGCTATTTTTATGAAGGCGGTAAACAAGGTATCCGAGGATGGGAGCCATTATTACCGAAAAAACGATGGAATGGCTCGCTCCGCGATGGAACTCCAACTCCTGCAGGGTAGAGAGAAACTGGCCGGGAATCACGTCAAGATCAGGGATGGTGCCTGCCACCGCCCCCCATAAAACCGCCTTGTTTCCCACCTTTCTTCCAAGTGCGGCTTCTCCCACTGCGGCTCCCAAAGCTATTTGCGTTATCGAATCCATTTAAGCCTTTTAAGATTGTGTTCCGGCCTCCCGGCAAATGTCAATATTAAAAATATTTTTTCTGTCAATCTTTTTGTTTGTCCTGATAAGCCGCCCGCCATTTATAAACAGCAACGCCCGCTTGTATTTTATTTCATTTCAAATATGAACTGAGAATAGACCTTTTGACTCTCAAATCGTCATCATGTACACCGGTATCCGGACGAATTTACAGGCAACTTCTTTTGGGTTCCTGTCGTCATTTTGAAAAACCCGGTACCGCTAACTTAAAAATAATCACATTATGAAAACTTTAATTCAGCATTCAATTTTTATCACCGTATTTCTTTTGGTTGCCGGCAGCATCAACGCGTTGGAACCTCAAAAAAAAGCCTCTCTTTATGCACACCTCTGCGAAGTCAATAAAGAATGGCTGAAAGTAAGTCCTCATTCACTCTCAGAAGAAGTCAGCTTTGAGAATGATATTGCCCGCATCCAAACACATTTACGCCTGGTGGAGCAGCATCTCAGGGCACATACTCCGGCTATCGCGCCCGCCTTTGCAGCCCACCGCGCTGAATCACTGGATGATTTGCACCGCTACCAGAATCGCGGGGAATTTCCCGTTAACACATTCCACGAGCATCGCATTCCTTATTTTATTGATGTTCATGGCACGCCTTGCGCTGTAGGCCAGCTCATTATCAGCAGTGGCCACCGCGAACTGGCGGAGATGGTCAGCCGCGAAGACAACTATGCTTACCTCCGCCAAATGCATTTTCCTGAACTTAACGACTGGGTGAAGCAGTCAGGATTTACTATGGATGAACTCGCCTGGATACAACCGGCTTACCAACCTCAATATAGCTGGACAACAGAAGGTGCAAAGGTGGAAGGAGAGATCGAAGTATTTCTATCCACGATGGTAGGTGGAAAGGAAATGCTTTATGTGGCAGGCGAATTTGATAAAGTGGAAGGAATGGAAGGGATGAATAATATTGCAGCATTTGATGGCAACAACTGGATGAAACTGGGCGATGGACTAAATGGCCGCGTCAGTGCAATGACAATCTACACCAACACGCTGTACGTGGGGGGAGAATTCACCCTGGCAGACGGAGAACCTGCTGCATACGTGGCCCGCTGGACAGGTTCCAAGTGGGAAGCAGTTGGCAACGGTTTCAACGCTCCTGTAAGGACATTGGCCGTTCACGACAATACACTTTACGCAGGAGGTTCATTTACCGCATCCGGCACTGTGTCGAATTTGTATTTGTCACGGCTGGGTTTCGGTAACTGGATTTCCTTGCCTGAACAGGTGAACGGACCCGTGAATGCACTGATATCAACCTCTGAGGGCGATCTGGTGGTAGCGGGTGAATTCACAATGGCAGGCACCACCGCGGCAAAGCACATTGCCCTTTACAGCTCCCATACATGGCAGGCAATGGATGGTGGAATTGAAGGCCCGGTAAACGCACTAGCGGAGTATGATGGAAAAATCTATGCAGGAGGAGAACTGAAGGATGAACATCAGGCAGACATTGAAGGATTTGCCTCATGGGATGGTGATAACTGGGAAACTGAGCACACCCGTCAATCCATTTCCGGACAAAGGATCAACAGGTTTCTCCAACACGGGGATCATCTTTATATTATCGGTGATTTCAATTTTTTCCCAGGCATCGGAAACTATGGCCAAAATATCATTGAATATAATAAAGCCGGCTATGGTGAAGGCATGGCATCGATGAAAGGAAGCCTTAATACCGGTATCGTTTTCAGGGATGCACTCTATTTTGGTGGTGCGCTAGATTCGCTGCTTTCAGACGAATGGATGGCTCCGGGAGGACTTTTCTATCAGGCGCTTCCTTCGTCAGTGGCTGAACCCGCTCAGGTTCAATCCGCTTCCGGCCCCTATCCGAATCCCGCCCATGACATTTTCTACATTGACTTTCCCTCCGTATCAGATTACGACCTCAGGCTGTACAATCTCCTTGGTAACGAAGTGAGACATCTCTCCGGTACCGGCTCTAAGGTGGCGGTACAGCGCGAAGATCTGAGTTCCGGAGTCTATATATATTCGATATGCGCAGACGGTGTTCCTGCTAAAAATGGTCGTATCGTGATAGCAGCACCGCCTGCTCATTAGGTTTTTTTATTAGGTTTTTTATTTGGACGTGATTTAGTTGAAAGGATTGCCTTGTCATAGGGGCAATCCTTTTTTGTTAAAAATATAATTCTGAAAAGAATAAACATAATGGTTTGTTGAGTCTCAATCCTCCCGGTTTTTCTTTGTAATATTTTTACTTTGATAAAATTGAAGGTCCTGGAATTATTAGTTGCCAGGTAAATATTATTTCTGTGAAGGCGGGAATCTTACCGGAACTGTCATTTTTACGGTTACATCGTGTCCGTTTAGTTTACCGGGAGTCCATTTGGGCATTCGCTTTATTATCCGCAAAGCTTCTTTATTGAAATCGGCATTGATGCCACTTACAACTTCCTCATCCTTTACTTTACCCTTTTCGTTCACACTAAACCTGACCGTAACCGTACCTGCCAGGGCAGCATTTTCATCGCCAGAGGGATGCTGGATATTATTGCTGATATACTGCTGCATAGCCTGGTTCCCACCGGGATATGCCGGAGGTGCATCTACTTCATTTGTCGAATAAAAGTCTTTGGCTTCAGCTTCCCTTTCCACTTCCATCATCTGCCCGGAAGATGCATCTTTATCGCTTTCGTTCTTGCTCTGAGGGGCTGCATTATTTCTTAGCGCTGTATCAAAATACCCATCTGCGTTGTCATCAGATTCCTGAACAACCAATGGAGATTCCTCTGCTAAAGGTTCTATACTTTTCTTACTAATTTCTTCTTTATCCTCCGGTTCTTCACGGGGAGCCTCAGGCTTTATTTCCCTGCGAACAACACGATCCTGTTCATTTAAGGCTGAAGCCAGTTCATTCCCGGTTTCATCCAATTCCGAAGTATCCGGCCCGGCCGTGTCAGGTATGGCAGCCATTCTTGGTTCTGGCGCAGATCTTTTGGCATCTTGCTGCGTCTCCTCTCCGGCAGTTTGAACCGTGGATTGGTCAGCAGATTGGAAACCATCAGTAAAATGCCAAACCAGCCAGCTACCTCCCACGAGCACCAGTAGCCCGGCAACTACAGCCGCAATGCGCAGAATGGGAGCCCAATCAATGCCCTGCCGTAGCCGTTGCGGCTGCTTTCCTGTAATGCGCTGGTTCAGCTCAGCGACATTCGCTGCCGAGCGATTGAAGTTGAAAGACCGGTATCCTTCCACAGCATCGGCACAGAGAGGACAACCCTTTATGTGCTGTTCCACACGAGCTTTGCCATCCGTGCTCAACCGGCCTTCTATGTATCCTCTGATACTTTCCAGCGTAAGACATTTTCCCGATTTCGGGCTGCGCGGTATATGCTTAGATTCAGGCATTCTTATCCATATATATCTTTAACTGGCGCTTTCCATTCTGAAGGTGGCTCTTTACCTGCTTCAGGTTCAGTCCTGTATCATCTGCTATTTCTTCATAACTTTTATTATAAAAATAAAACAGTTCCAGGCATTGTCGCTGGCCCTCATTTAGGTTTGTCAATCCTTCAGTAAGGTGCTGTAGTTTAATCTCCTTTTCTTCGCCATTGAGCAGATGCGTTTGTTCATCTATTTCCATAAAACCCATCAGAAATCGCTCATATTCATCGCGCTGGCGGTCCAGGCTTTTATCCTTCCTTAACTTCATCAGGCAATGATTTTTTGAAACGCTGTAGAGCCATGAACGAAAATTGCCTACCCGGTGCTTTTTCAATGCGGAGATAATATGCTCATATATCTCCATTACTGCATCTTTGCTTTCTTCCTCATTTTTGAGGTATTGAAGGCAAACTCCATATACAAGATGGGTATAGCGCTGGTAGAGTTCTCCTATAAACGCATTATCATGCGAGTTGCGAAACCGCTCCACAAGGTTCGCATCAGTAAAAGATTTATAATTTTTGCTTCCGAACAACCGTATCAGGTTTAATGATCTCACTGGAAATGAGCCGTAAATTTAGAACTCCAAGCTCACAACCGCCACTGCCATTTTCGGCAATAATAGCAAGACTGTTTTACTTTTTGAGAAACAAAGCTCCAAAATTTCCGATCCGTCAGGTATCAGCATATTTTAAAGCAAAGAACCCGGTGTTAAAAATAATTTCAACAAAAAATCTTTACCTCCGGTTAGTAGTTAACGGCTTTGTGAGAAATTGCTGCTAAACGCAGCCTACTTGTTTTCCCCGCACTTCTACCTGAGAGCATTCCATAACTTCATTATTCCGTATTAAATTTTCTTATTTTCAAACAATTAGAGAGTTAGCATATTTCTTAAAATTTATTTTTTATGACTGATATGGCAACAGAGGAACTAGGTGAATCATTATTGCAATATTTACCGGTATTGATATGGGCGAGCGATACTCATGGGAAAATTATATATGTAAATGAAACTCTGCTTGAGTTTCGCGGGCGCTCAATGAAGGAGGAAACCGGAAGCAAAGGAATCCAGGGAATTCATCAGGATGATGAAGAAGCCTGTTTGTCGCAATTGCTTGAACACCTGGAAACAAGAACACCTTTCGACTGTGAATGCCGTCTGCAAAGGGAAGACGGAACCTACCGGTGGATGCAGAACCTGGGCCGGCCCCGTTATAATGAAAGTGGAGAATTTATCGGGTTTGCCGGTTCTCTGATTGACATTTCTGACAGAAAGCAAGCGACAGAACACAGGGCGCTGAGCCAGAAGCAACTGATAGCCGCTCAGCACCTTGCAAATGTAGGAAGCTGGGAATGGGATATGGAGAAAGACCAGGTGGTCTGGTCAGATGAGCTTTTCCAGATTTTCGGATTGGCACCCGGAACGCCAGTGGACTTTTCCCGCTATACCAGCTTTTTGCATCCGGAAGACCGGGAGCGCGTGGAAGAAACCATTCGCGTTGCCATCACACACCAAAGGCCTTATAGATTCCATCACAGAATTATCAATACGAGGGGAGAGGTACGGTGGCTGCATTCGCTGGGAGAGACCGTGGTGGATGACAAAGGTAAACCCACCGGGCTGATAGGCACAGCCCAGGACGTAACCGACCTGAAGAATGCAGAAGCGCTGATAAAGGATAAAAACCGCGAACTCCAGCAAACCAATCAGAGCCTGGAAGAATTTGCCCACGTTACCTCGCACGATCTGAAAGCGCCACTGCGCGCTATCAGCAATCTCGCTCAGTGGCTTTATGATGATAATTATACCGCCCTCGGAAAAGAAGGCCAGGAACATTTAAAGCTTATCATCAATAAAGCACAGGCAATGCACCGCCTGATTGAAAGCATCCTTGAATATTCCCGTGCCGGTGCGGCAGCCGGAAAGAAAGAACCTTGTGATGTAAGGCTTATCCTGGAAAATACCCTTACCATGATCACTGTTCCGAAAAATATTACGCTGAAAATACCGGAGGTGCTACCGGTCATGCAATGCGAACGCACCAAATTGTTACAGGTGTTCAGCAATCTCATCAGCAATGCGATACGGTATAATGATAAGCCACATGGATTAATTGAGATAAAATATAAGGACCTGCCCTCGTTTCATGAATTCAGCGTACTGGATAATGGCAAGGGCATTCATCCGAAATACCATCAATCTATATTTAAAATGTTCGAGACGCTGGATAAGGATAGCATGCCGGACAGCTCCGGTATTGGACTCGCCCTGGTGAAGAAAATAATAGCCGGCTATGGTGGTGCTATCAAGGTGAAATCCGAACCGGGAAAGGGTTCAGAATTTATTTTTACAATAATGAAATAAGAGAGGCCATTATGGTCTCATGCATTTACTGATAGACACCATTTGGAAGAAGCTTCAATAGCCCCGTACCTCTTCAGGAAAATTATTAACCGAAATTTTTTTACAACCAGTGCCCCTGGCCCTTTGGGGTTTAAATCCCTCGTTTCAGAGCATTGGATTTACCGGACGAAACGATTCTGGAGCCAGTCCGTATAATCTTCCAGCAAATTAAAAGTGCCGTGGTATCCCTTCAGGGTCATTTCATTCTTGTCATAAATAGTATGGTATTCTTTATAAGAACCCATGAGGTATAAAAAGAAAGCAGGAACTCCCGCTTCGGTGAAAAAGTAATGGTCGCTGTTGGCTGCTTTCCCACGTTTCTTCACCTCCGGCAAGTATTCATTTTCATCGTTTATCCTTTCAAAATTTTCATACTCTTCTTTAAATACGGCTCCATTCACTACCATAACACCATCTTCTCCACTTCCCATTAGGTCTATATTGATGAGGAAGGCAATGTTATTCAAAGGGAAAAGCGGATTTTCTGTGTAATATTTAGAACCCACCAGGCCGGCTTCTTCACCGCCAAAAGCCATAAATGCGATAGAGTAGTCCGGGCGGTTTTCGTAGCTGGCGAAATGACGGGCCAGGTCCAGCATCAGCGCGATCCCGGATCCGTTGTCATTCCCACCGGGGAAATAGGTATCGCTTCCCATTCGGCCCAGATGGTCGTAATGCGCAGTGAATACGATCACCGAATCAGGATATTTCCGCCCTGATATGTACCCGATCACATTCTGACTCTTGTAGCGCGGCACAAACTCGGATTCGATCTTCAGCTTCAGCTTTTTGGGATCCTCGGGCACCGCATTGGAGTCGACTATAATGACGGGATAGTTGAGTGGCTGCGTGCCGACACCATATGTTAGCCGGTTATTGGCCGGAATGATGATCAGTGCCCTGGCATCGAAAACATTTCCCTTAGCGCTTACCAGCATTTCATCATCTATCAGGTTGGCAAACTTTTTTTCATCAATTAAAACTGCCCGTTTTTGCATTTTTTTCTGCGAAGCAAAATCGGCAAAACTGGTGAGGTCTCTTAGCGCCTCCCTTGGCATTTCTACGATTCTCGCTTTCATCTTCCCGGAAGTTCCTGAAGAGTTGGGATCAAGAATGAAATCTTTCCCGGGTACCAGCTTTTTCTTGTTGATACGGGCCTCCATTTTTCCTGGAAAAGTCACTACGGGCAGTTCAAAATCCTGGAAATAATTGTGTACTGATCTTCCATCAGGCGTTACTATAGGTTTGTAACTCGCGAGACCAATTTCTTTATACCATGCTGCAAGGTATTGTGCCGCCCTCATATCTCCCTGTTCCACGTAGCCGCGCCCTCCCATATATTCGCTGGTGAGGGTGTCAATCACCGACCTTGCGAAAGCCGTATCCTGTGCGTGCACAGTTCCTGGAACTGCAATGACAAATAAGAGAAGAGTGAGAAAGTTGGTGAAATCAAGACTTATGAATCGTAAACGCATAGTTTTCCATTATTAGGTTAGCAAGAAATTTTTTACAAGCCGCTTCTACTTTTTCCGTTGCTTCAGCTTCGCTGTCTGCCTCCAGTTCCAGCCGGATGTGCTTTCCAATCCGCACTTTACCTACGTGAGTAATGCCCAGTTTGTCTAGGTTTCCCTGCACTACTTTTCCTTGAGGATCAAGCAATTCCTCCAGGGGCATTACGTCAATTTCAGCCTTAAACTTCATGTGCAATTTGCTTTTTCATTAACATTGACAAAACTATGTAGAATATAATGATGATGGGAATAGCCGTAAACAATAAAGCGATGAAAAGGGCCAGCGAAACGATCAGAAAAATATAGCGTACCTCATTTCCTTTCCAGCCAAAGTGTTTCATTTTAAGAGAGAACAGCGTAAGGGGAGATATTAGCAAGTAACTGAAAATAAGTGTTGTCAGGATCAGGAACCAGGGATTGAGGATGAGCGGTGAGAGATAGAAAGTATCCATCCCGATCATCACAATATCATATCTCAGAATGAGGGGCAGGGCGGCAAAGAAAAGCGCGTTGGCCGGTGTCGGCAGGCCAATGAAGTTCACATTTTGGCGGGTGTCAATGTTGAACTTTGCGAGGCGCACCGCACTGAAAGCGGGAATGAGGAAAGCCAGCAAGCTCACTACCGGCACCGGTCCGGCAAAGAAATCGTTCAGGGGCATTGTGTGAGATCGCATCATAAGCACCATCATAATCATTCCCGGCAACACTCCGAAGCTCACCATATCTGCCAGCGAATCGAGCCCGGCACCCAAGTCGCTGTGCGCTTTCAGCATCCGGGCTGCCATTCCATCGAGGAAATCGAAAATAGCCGCAACAATGACCATCCATCCGGCCAGCACCATCTCTCCGTTAAAGACGGCTACAATGCCAAAGAATCCGCAAAAGAGGTTGGCTATCGTAAGGAGGTTGGGAATGTGGCGGGTCATGTGCGCAGAGTTGCTTATCGCTTGGTTTACCGTTTCTAGCTGATTAAAGGGCCGCAAAGGTAAGGCAGCTTAGGGTTTTGGCAGAAGTGTCAGAACGGGATGCTTAACGTGAGCGGAAAGATGACGGAAAAGGATTCAACTGTACTAACGGTTTGCTATACGTTAGTGGAGTTTTTGAAGGTCATTATTGTCTGCTTTAAATAATGGCCGCCAGGGAGAACAAACCTTGCAGAAACTCCTGTCCGCCCTAATTGGCTTTGTTGTGGTTGGCAGTAAGGTATCGTTTACATTTCCTTGGTAATCAAAAATATAGTATATCCTACATAGATTAAAAGTAAAATCCCGGCTTCCCATCTATCCAGTTTCTTTTTCTTTCCCGAAAACATAGCGATAAACAGCAAAATAGTACCAAATCATAATAAATATAAATCGTAATTGAATCTAATGTTATACTCAACTGGTTTTATAAGCGTACTTACTCCAAGAATAAAGAAAATGTTAAATATATTGGAGCCAATTATATTGCCAACAGCAATATCGCTATTTTTCCTTATCGCTGCTACTACTGATGTAGCAAGTTCCGGAAGTGAAGTACCTGCAGCAACAATGGTTAATCCAATTATTGTCTGGCTGATGCCTAAATCTTCGGCTATATTTACTGAATTAATAACTACAAGTCTGCCACCTGCAATTAAAGATGCCAGGCCCAATGAAATAAACATCCAAATTTTAAAGTTGGACAATTCTATTCGTTTAAGATCAAGCGGCATATTTTCACTTTTCAATTGTTTAAATACATAATAGAGAAATAAACAAAAGAATATTAATAAAATAACACCATCCATCCTTGACAAAACTTCGTATTCAGAGATAATGCTATTAGTAAGAAAAAACAGCAATAAAGCTGCAAGAAAAGAAATAGGAATTTCTTTCCATACGGTGCTTGATTGCACTATTAAGGGGGCAATTAATCCTGCTATGCCAAGTATTGCAAATAAGTTAAAAATATTACTCCCAATAATATTACCAAATACAATGTCTGCATGTGATTGATAAGCAGCAAAAGCATTTACAACCAATTCAGGCATTGATGTTCCAAATGCGACTATAGTTAAGCCAATCGCTAACTCAGATATCTTATATTTCCTGGCTAATGCGGATCCCCCACTTACCAACCAATCAGCACCTTTAATCAAGATTCCAAATCCCAGTATCAATAATAAAATTTGAGTTATCATACTGTAGTTGCGTTAGTTTTCCATTCTGGTCTGAATAAACGTAGAGAAGCATTGTCGGTTGTGCTATAAAAGCACGAGGTGTTTCTTTGTTCACCGTAAAACCCCAACCGGAGCGGTATTAAAGCCGTCTATAGCTCGCGGGTAGGTGCTGTTAGCTATTTGTCTCACTTAGTCGCCCCAACTGCATATACCATTGGAATTTTATTGTCAAGATATTTTATGCGATACATTCCTGTTCTAAATTCTACAGCTTCTTTAAAACAATTGTAAGGTGAGCAATCAAATTCGTCAAATGAGTTTATTTCAATTCCGTTTTTAATTAAGCTGCTTAAAGCCTCGCTAATTCCGTGATTCCTCATTACATATTCCTGAGTGATGGGAACATTTCGGTCTGCATAAGTTTCGGTTTCTATAACTGCACCGGTATTAAAATAACGGAAACTAATTTTATCAAAATTATCATCAAACATCCAAACAAACAGGATGAAATTCTACAAATACCAATTTACCATGTTTTGGAGCTAACTTTCTTGTTACGCCAGGAAATATTCCCGCAGGTTGGCAAGTGCCTCGTAGAAAAGCAAGGTATGGCAGTACTTCTGCCTTGTTGTAATCCCGTACCTCGTACTACCTCAATTATTCAAATATTAATTTAGACTGCCAGCTCTGCCCCCTGTTATTTTGAAGCCGCAAAAGGTAGATCCCGCTGGCCAGGCCGTCTCTCTCAATTCTCAATTCACCTGGGTTATCCTGTTTCCATTTCCCAACGATCTTGCCCTCGGGGCTTATTAATTCCACTTCAGTTGGAGCAAATCCATCTTTGTCAAATAGCAGGACTGCATGGCCTTTTGCCGGGTTGGGGAAAAGACGGATATTAGGATTACTGGTCAGAGGTTCGTTCATTCCGACCGTAAATTCTACAATCAGGGTGTCTTTATAAATATTGTGGCAATACCCACCTAACGCTAATTCAAACTCCACGGTGTCTTCCTGAGAAAATTGATGTGTAAATTTCGGATAGTTGCTACTAATACTGTCATCACCGCTCCATTGCATCGAAGCGCTCGCAGGATCAATTCTGGTTATGGCGAATTCATACAATCCCATACCCAGGTTCGTAACTGCGTAATCTGCGGTGGGAGTATGCCTTACAGTGATGGGGTAAGTTTTCTCGGTATGTTCGGGAAGAGGACATGCATTGTCAGAGGCTTGAACTTTAAAGACATAAGGAACTACACTTATATCAGAGTCCCGGGGAGTCCAAGAGAAGGTAGCTGTAGGGGTCCGGCCCATACCAACGGTGAAATTCGCACCAGGGATGCCTCCGTCCCAGGTTAATTTCACTGAATCATTATCCTGATCGTCACTGTGTATAGTAAAAGAAATATTTTGACCCGAACAAACATAGTTATTAAAGTTTTTTTCACTGAGGGTGGGCGGTTCATTTGATTCGCAATTTTCCATTACTACCATTAAATCCCTGACGCGTTCACCAACTTTTATGTTATTACGATATTCTTCAATCTTGTAGCTGATGATAGTGACTTGCGCCTGCATAGGTCTGAAATGCAACCCGCCACTGGTACTATCAAGATGAAATCCCCGGCAAAGCGGAGGATGGTATAGCAGGTCTGTTTTTGGAAAACCATTAAAGTAAAGGGGTCTCTCAGCACTGTAAGGTGAGAGATAAGTGACATCCTGCGTGGGAGATGATTTTGCCGAGACTATCGAATATACCAGCGAATCACCATCCGGATCCAAGGCATTATTGTAAAACGAAAGACATTTACCCGCACAATTAATCGTATTTTCAAAAGGACTAAGCGTAGACGTTGAGTTACATGGCGCTACTGATTTGTCAATGGTGGCATATAAGTAGATGCCCTCATTGGCCGGGCCGGTAGTAATTTCTGCGAAACGCTGGCTTTCCTGCCAACTAAAAGTCCATTTATCACATACCTGTTGACTAAGGTCTATAATTCCCTTAAAACGGTATTCACTGAATGCGAAAGGTTCCGTACACGAAGTATCAATACAGCGATTACAAACACCCTCACAATTTTGTGTGCGGGTGCGATCTGCAGAATCCTGCAGAGCAAGCTGGATAGAAACAGGTGAAGCAGAACTGCATTCCGGTGTGGCAGTAAGGGTTTTGCTGAACGTCAGCGAGCTATTGCACTCAGCTAAGATGTGAAGGGAGATGGAGAAACTATCCTGCCCCACACAGAAATAGTCAATATAACCACCGGCTATACCGGGTTGTGCATTAACCTGAGAGAGCAGACACAGACAATACAAGATACAAGAGATGCCGAGGAGCTTTTTCATAACGGGAAAATTTATGTTTTAAGTAAGATGCAACTACTGTGATTAAAACTGATGAGGATGTTCAATTAAGAGGTTCTAATTGCTGATTTTAGCACATTTTTAAAATGAACATCTTGAATTTTTTAATAGTTCACGCTATAGCGAACCAAAGATTTAAAGCTCATCAATGGTACCCGGGAGGCAAGTTTTTTTGGCAGAACCGGAAGTAAGTATTATTTGAAATATGTGTTTCAGAATTTTCCGAATTTAAACTCAATTTTACATATTGTTATAGATCCCCGTGCATCTAAACTTCCTTTCCGTACGCTGTCCTTCCTGTAGCGGGTGCTACCTCAATTATTCAAATATTAATTTAGACTGCCAGCTCTGCCCCCTATTATTTTGAAGCCGCAAAAGGTAGATCCCGCTGGCCAGGCCGTCTCTCTCAATTCTCAATTCACCTGGGTTATCCTGTTTCCATTTCCCAACGATCTTGCCCTCGGGGCTTATTAATTCCACTTCAGTTGGAGCAAATCCATCTTTGTCAAATAACAAGACTGCATGGCCTTTTGCCGGGTTGGGGAAAAGACGGATATTAGGATTACTGGCCAGAGGTTCGGTCATTCCAACCGTAAATTCCACGATCAAGGTGTCTCTATAAATATTGATGCAATCTGAAATTACCCTTAATTGAAACGCCACGGTGTCTTCCCGGGAAAATTGATGTGTAAACACCCGCTTCTCGGCATCGGCACCACCGTTGCCGCTTCCAATGCCATCCTCGCCACTCCATTCTACAAGAGCGTTCGGAGGATTTGTTTTGGTTATGGCAAATTCATACAATCCCATTCCCAGATTGGTAACTGTATAATTTGCCGTGGGAATAGGACGGACCGTGATCCGGTATGAACGAACTGTATAGCCGGGAAGCGGACAAGCGTTGTCCGAGGCTTGAACCGAAAAGAAATAAGGGACCGCATTTGCATCGGATTCCCGGGGAGTCCATGTAAATGTTCCCATAGGTGTCCGGCCAGTACCAACCGTAAAATTCGAACCGGGGATTCCTCCATTCCAGTCCAAATTCACTGAGTCATTATCCTGATCGTCACTGTGTACATTAAATGAAATAGTTTGACCCGCACAAGTTTCAGTGCTAAAGCTATTCCCTCCGTTAATTCCGGAGAGGGTGGGAAGGTTGTTTGGTGGACAATTCATCATTAATACCATCAAATCCCTTACACGTTCACCTACTTTAACCGTGTTACGATATTCCTCAATTTTATAGCTGATGACAGTGCCTTGTGCCTGCAGGGGCTTAAAGGCCAACACACCATTGTTAGCATAAAGATGAAATCCTCTGCAAAGTGGAGGATTGTATGGGAGGTTAGTGTTGGGAAAACCATTGAAGTAAAGTGGTTTCTCAGAGCTGTAAGGTGTGGTATAAGTGACATTCAACGTGGGAGATGATTTTGCTGAAACTATAGAATATACCAACGAATCGCCATCCGGATCCCTGGCATCATCAAAAAACGTTAAGCATTGGCCCGGACACCTGAGCGTGCTTTCAAAAGGACGTAGCGTAGAGGTGGAGTTGCAGGGCGCTACCGATTTGTCAATGGTGGCATACAAGTAAATACCATCATTTGCCGGGCCGGTGGTGATAGCTCCTGAACGCTTGCTTTCCTGCCAGCTAAAGGTCCAGTTATCACATACCTGCTGGCTAAGATCAAGAAGTCCAGTAAGCCTGTATTCTTTAAATCCATAAGGCGTTGAGCAAGCAGAATCGCTACAACTGTTGCAAATGCCCTCGCAAAGTTGGGTGCGATCTGCAGAATCCTGCAAGGCAAGCTGAATGGATACTGCCGAAGCAGAAGTACATCCTGGAGTGGCAGTAAATGTTTTGCTGAATGCGAGCGAGCCATTGCAGTCAGCAATTACGTGGAGGGAGATAGAGAAGCTATCCTGACCGACACAGGAATAATCAATGTAACCACCGGCTATACCGGGTTGTGCATGAATCTGTGGGAGCATGCATATACAAAACAAAATGCCAGAGGTGCCGAGTAGCTTTTTCATAGTGGGAAAATTTATGTTTTAAGGAAGATGCAACTACTGTGATTAAAACTGATGAGGATGTTCAATTAAGTACCTAAGATTATCAATTTTAAATACATTACAAAAATGAACACCTTCAACTTTAAAACAGTTCAACCCGAAGAAAGCCAGGTATTTTAAACTCCCAAAGCGCACGCCACAGCTACATTTTTTCGGCAAAACCGGCAGTTTACATCATTTGAAAATTTTAATGGCAACCTGTCCTTTGGAATTTGACAAAATGAGGAAATAATTGCCTGACGGGATTTCCTCCGAGATCCTGACCGGTTGTTGATGCGGCCCGGCTTCTTTCCATTCCTGGTCAACAAAACGCTGGAGCCGTTTCCCATTGATATCCACCAAATCAATGGTTATTCTTTCAGTGCTTGTCAGTGTATATTTAAAAATTGAATTTTGATTTACAGGATTGGGATAAATCAGCACTGAATTTTCAGAAATAGAAAAATCCACAATTCCCACGTTAAGTCCCGAAAGATAGCGGGCTGCAGCGAAGTCGAAATTCGCTCCACTGTCGGAATAGCCTGCCGCCACAATTTTTCCGTCAGGCTGCATAGCTACCGCCTGGCAATAGTCGAAGGTGGTTCCCACAGCGGTGGTGAGTTTCCCACCTATCCCGAAGCCTTGATCCAGCGTACCGTCCGCATTGAGCCTGGCCAGCGCGAATTTCCAGGTAGTATTGCTGCTGCCGGTATATCCTGCCACCACCATTTTTCCGTCAGACTGCAACACTACTGCTGTTGCAAATGCATCGGGTGTACCGAACGAAACCAGAGCGGAGCCGCTGTTGCCAAAACTGTTGTCCAAAGTGCCATCAGCTTTGAGACGCATAATGGCGAACTCAAACCCGCTGCCTGCCTCCGCATGCCCTACCAGCAGAATTTTTCCATCAGGCTGCACTATCACCTTTTTTGCTTCCTCAAAGCCGGTACTGATGGGCATCATCACCTGGCCGGCATCGCCAAATCCAGCATCCAGCGTACCGTCCGTATTGCAGCGAATCAACGCGAAATTGTTTACCGCGACATTTATCGCACGTCCGGCCAGCAGAATTTTTCCATCGCTCTGTAAAGCTACATCGCTACCCAGAGCAATACCATCACCAACCTCAGTGATGAAGCTGCCGTTGCTGCCAAATCCGGCATCCACTGAACCATTTTCATTGAAGCGCGCCAGCATAAAATCGAAGCCTGATACATATCCGCCCACCACGATCTTTCCGTCATCCTGCACTGCCATTCCATTTACATAGCTATCGCTGACAGAGGCGATATTATGTACCTGTTTTCCACCAGTTGCAAAACCTGCATCAAGGCTTCCATCCTCCTTGTATCGCACCACAGTAATATGATAATTACCTTGATCCGGGGTTTGCCCGGCTGCCAGGATTTTCCCATCCGGCAAAATGGTCAATGCCCTGATTACGCTGAAGGCATTCGGAGAAAAGGTGGTAATAACTTTGCCACCGTTCCCAAAGTTCTGGTCCAGTGAGCCATCCGCATTATATCGCACCATAGTGAAATCAGAAACGCTGCCGACATAGCTGCTGCCGCCCAGGATTATCTTTCCATCATCCTGCACCGCCACGGCATAAGCCTGGTCATTCTCCGCTCCTATTGATGTCGTCACTATTCCATCCGTGCCAAAACTGCTATCAAGAGTGCCGGGTTGCGCTAAGACGGTTAAGCTCATCACCATTGCCAGCGCTGTTAATAATTCTTTCATGAGTTTATTTTTTAATTCAGCCACCAAACCTAACTCAAAGCTGCTTTAGTTCCAAAATTTTTAATTTCAACAACGCAGCTGATTCATCCTGAAATCTCCGGACCGCACCTGCAATGCCTCCTTATAAAAGAAAATTTGGGAAAATGTTTTGACAGGTTTTAATATAAAAGTTTCAACAGTACCCGTTGTTTCCTTCCGTGCGTTAGATTTTATTCAAAAAAATTACGAAAACGGGACAGTATTTTTAGCTCCATTATTTTGGTTACTCAACATAAACAAAATGATAATGAAATGGCCAAAACAACTGAAAGAAAAAGGGCAATTTATAAAAATAGAAAGCGGCTCAAAATCTTTGTTGCTTCCCAATAAGAATTATATTCTTTTAAGACGATTTAGCACCAAAGATGACAAGAGCAGATTAATTGCAGCCCCTTATTTCTGTAACTATGCCAAATCGGATTATATCGGAGTTGAAAATAAAGTAAACTACATATACAGAAAAGACGGACATTTAGACCGTGACGAAGTTGTTGGCCTTTGTGCATTGCTCAACTCCGAATTATTTAATACTTACTTCCAATTTTTTACGGTAATCTAAATGTAAGTGCAACAGAATTAAGAGAAATGAGATTTCCACCATTAAACAACATAAAAGAAATAAGCAATAAAATCATACTATCCAATGACTACTCAATCAATAATGTAAACGACATTGTGAGCGGGCTTTTTGAATTGGAAGTAATAATGAACTGATACTGAGTAAAATACTCAGGGTTAGTGCCCAAATAGAATTTAAAAGATAAAGCGGGTTTCCTAATGGGGTAGCCCATCAACCATTGCAATTCCCCCAAGTTTAGCAACCTTTGAACTTCATCCAATTCTCAAAACCATGGCCATTACAAAAAAAGATATCAGGTTCGTACAGCAGCAACTAAACGCGAAAGGGTACAATGCAGGGCCTGTTGACGGTATGCTCGGCTCAAAAACCATGAGTGCGCTCAGCAACATTCCTGATCTTCCCAGAGATTGGGCAAATGCGCGGAAAGTAGTGGGATTCATCCAATTGTTGGCGCGCGAGCACAATATTGAAGCAGGGCCTGTTGACGGATTCCTCGGGCCGCAAACTCGATTTGCCCTCGATGCATTGATCAGGGTTTTGGTGGAGCATAAGGAACCCGAGATTTGGCGTCCGGAGGAGTTGGTTGAAGTTAATCCCAATCAATGGCCGAAGCAGACGCCTGAATCGGAAATAATTGCTTTCTATGGCCAGGTGGGTCAAAGGCAAACCACGATCAATGTCCCTTACCCGCACAAACTGGCGTGGGACAAGAGCAAGGTGATCAATCGCTTTTCCTGCCATGAAAAAGTGCATGATAGCATGCTCAGGGTTCTCACTAAGGTGTTCAACCATTACGGCCTGGACGAAATCCAGCGGCTCCGGTTAGATTTATGGGGAGGATGCCTCAACGTGAGAAAGATGCGCGGAGGTTCGCGGTACTCTACACATAGTTGGGGCATGGCAGTAGACTACGACCCGGAAAGAAACCAACTGAAATGGGGACGCGACCGGGCCTCATTCGCAAAACCTGAATACGCCATGTGGTGGAAATTCTGGGAAGAAGAAGGTTGGGTGAGCCTGGGCCAGCAACGCAATTTCGATTGGATGCATATTCAGGCTGCTAAACTTTGAAAAGCAACCTGCGTGAACACTTCCAAAAAACGTTGCCACTGCATGGGCCGCAAGCGCATCGCATCGCCACCCTTAAATATTTGGGCAGAAGACTAATCCCGCTTTCGGATGGATAGCAAAAAAGTTGGGAGGAGAAACCATTTTGTAATCTTCCTTGCAGCACTTTAATAATTCGAGTTGCCTCTAACAAAGTGTTTCAAATAGTATCTTTGTTTTGACTATTTACAAAGTGGTCTGATAGCCTTAACTCTAAAAAGCAATATTTTGAGAACCCTATTACCTTTCTGCATTACCACACTGGTTGCATTGATTTTCGCTTTTCCAGCCTTTGCCCAAGATGTTGATTATAGTTGGGCTCACGGTTTTGGAGACGAAAGAAGTGAAAGTGAAAAAGCCCATAGTGTTGTTACTGACCACAATGGGAATGTTTATATAACCGGAGAATTTGATCGGAGAGTTAGCTTTTCAACTGGAGAAATAAATCCCGTCATTTCAGCAGGTGAGTATGATGTTTTTCTGGTAAAATATGATTCAACTGGCAAATGTCTATGGACTCAGAGCATGGGAGGCAGACTGAATGACCGCGGAATGGCTTTGGCCGTGGATAGCGCTAATAATATATATGTAACCGGATTTTTTCAGGATACTGCTGATTTTGCTACTCCCTATGACACAGCGAAGCTGGCTTCGTTTGATAGTTCCGATGTATTCATAGCTAAATATAATTCTTCTGGACAACATCAATGGGCCAGGAGTATTAGAGGGCCAGGAGAAGGAATGGGGAAATCTATTGTGGTAGGAAACAGCGGAGACCTTTATATTTCAGGATCGTTCACAGACTCTTTGATGTTTAATCCTGCCGGTAGCACTGCTGAAATTAAATCAGCAGGAGGAATAGATTTTTTCATAGCTAAATATGACACTTCGGGTAATTATATATGGAGCAAAGGTATTGGTGGGGCAAATGACGATTTCGCCCAATCCATGGTGGTAGACCCAAGAGGATACCTATATCTAACTGGGTATTTTGAAGGTATTACTGATTTTGATCCGGGATCAACGACAGCTAATCTATCAGCTTCCGGCAGCACTGATATTTTTTTGGCAAAGTATGACACGGCCGGAAACTATGTGTGGGCCAAACGACTTGGGGGAACTTCTCAGGCGAAGGGTGAGTCCTTGGCATTTGATGGTCAGTACTTATATGTCACAGGTGAATTTCAAGATTCTGTTGATTTTGATCCATCACCTAATACTTTTAATATATATGTCTATTCTGATAAATTTTGGAACTCCTTTATGTTCCTGGCGAAATATGATACATCTGGAGCCTTTGTCCTCGCTAAGGCTGTAGGTGAAGGCAACGATGCATATTGCTCAGGACAAGATGTTGTTACGGATAGTGTGGGTAATTTTTACATCATCGGGCGATTTGGTAATACGGTTGATTTTGACCCCTCTGTTGGAACAGCAATACACACAGCAGCCGGCTACGAAACTGTTTTTGTTGCTAAATATGATTCTTCAGGAATATATCAATGGGTAAGTATTGTTTATCAAGGCGGTACGACATACGAGCAATCCATAGCCTTTGATGGTACCGATAGGATTTTCATTACTGGCACCCAATCTGGCTCGGCATATTTTCCAAATGCTGGTATTATAAGAGGTAAAATTTCTTCAGTTTTTGTAGGGAAATGTTCTTCAGCATCAGGAGACTTTAACTCCGCATGGGGCGTAGAAGAGCACACTGGAGATGCAAGTGTAGGGCGGGCGATAATAAGTGACACACAAGGAAATGTTTATGTTGCCGGAGAATTTTCAGGAACAGTTGACTTTGACCCATCTGTTGAGAGATATAACCTTTTTTCAAAAGGCGCAGCTGACGCCTTTCTGGCAAAATATGATTCAAGAGGACAACTTAAATGGGCAGCAAGCATGGGCGGCATTAGGGCAGACTATGCCGTCAATGTGCAGCTTGATGATAGCGGTAATGTGTATATAGCAGGATGTTTTGAAGATACCGTAGATTTTGATCCCTCACCGGCCTTAGATACCATGACCGCGGATGGCGGTGATAAGGTTTTTATAACAAAATTTGATTCTTCCGGTAATTATAAATGGTCAATAAAATTAGGAGGGAGTGCTGGATTAGGATACACGAGACGAATACTAGGTTTTGTTATTGATGAAAATAATGACCTTTACATTTCAGATGAATTTATCAATACTAAGGATTTTGACCCTTCTTTTGCCACCGCAAATTTAACAGCATGGGGGGGGAGGGCACTTTTTTTTGCTAAGTATAACAATCAAGGGCAATATCAATGGGCGCGGCAGATAGGAAATAATAGAATATACTTACAAACACTTATGGCCGATAGCTCTGGTATCTATTTAACTGGAGATTATTCTGGATCTATCGATTTTGATCCGTCCGCAAATACGGCCCGTGACACAGCAAATTCTCTGGACATCTTTATTGCGAAATATGACAAATCAGGAAATTATAAATGGGTAAAAACTATTGGAGGGGTAAATATGGATGACTTATTTGCTACAGCACTGGGAGTAAACAGTGATATTTATATGTATGGCGTTTTTATAGACTCCACTGATTTGGATCCCTCACCAGCCATTGCCCCTTTATATGCTCCTGGCGGTTCCGCTTTTTTAGCCAAATATGATAGCACGGGCACCTACCAATGGGGTAAAAGCATGGGTTTAGGCTATGTTAATAATGGTTTAAAAACGGATGCGATGGATAATATTTTTATAACGAGTGGAATTGAAGGGACGGTGGATTTTGACCCTTCAGGAGATAGTGCAATTTTTAGTTCAAAGGGGGGATATGCAGACATATATTTAGCCAAGTATAATTCCTCTGGTAATTATCTGTGGGTAAAAATCATGAGCGGCCCGAACGCCAGCCGTGGAACTACCCTTTCTCTTAATAGCCAGAACGATGTCTCTATTACTGGTATTCTTAACGGCCTTGGTGCTGACACAGTTGATTTTGATCCCTCACCGAGCACTGCCTACGTCTTTGATGGATCAATGTTCGTTGCTCATTATACGAATTGCGGGACGTATGCTGATATTATGGTTATGGGTTGCGATAGTTTTATTAGTCCAAGTAATAAATATATTTGGACAGCTACTGGATTATATTCTGACACACTCCAAAATGCTGTGGGCTGCGACAGTGTAATAACAGTCCATCTTACAATTATTCCTCATGACACAAATGCAATAAGCCCTACAACTTGCGATAGCTTTGTTAGTCCCTCCGGAAAATACGTATGGAAAACGAATGGTATTTATTCGGACACGCTGCTCAGTTCATGGGGTTGTGACAGTATAATAACAGTTAATCTAACCATTAATCGAACTACAGATAGCAACATTTTTATTTCAACTTGTGATAGTGTTGTTTCCCCAAGCGGACGATATGTATGGAATCAAAGTGGCACATATTCAGATACGCTGCAAAACTCAATGGGTTGCGATAGTGTGTTAGTTGTAATGCTCGCTGTTAAGAGCATTTCCTATAGCAACATAAGCCCTATGGCATGTGACAGTTTCATTAGCCCTAGCGGTAGATTTACTTGGAAAAGCAGCGGAAATTATACTGACACTATTCCAAATGCTCAAGGATGCGATAGTATAATAGCAATAGGGTTAGCCATTAATACCAGCAGCATGGATACTTTCAACACCTCCGCCTGCGATAGCTTTTTCTGGCCGGTTACCGGCATCACCTATTCCGCAAGTGATACTTTATCCGCTGTATTAAAAAACGCTACAGGTTGCGATTCTATAATCAAATTATTCCTAACAGTAAAAAAATCTACTTTCAGCAGTATTAACACGGTTGTTTGTGACAGCTTTGCTTCGCCAAGTGGACGATATATTTGGACTAGCAATGGAACTTACATGGATACAATCCCTAATGCTACAGGTTGTGATAGTGTGATAACTGTAAATCTGACATTGGACAATGATTGCGTGTGGCCAGGAGATGCTAATAGTGATGGAGTGGCAAATAATTTTGACATCCTTACTATAGGTACCCAATACAGCAAAACCGGCCCTGCCCGGACTAATGCATCCATTTCCTGGGCTGCACAACATGCCCCTGACTGGAGTGATACTTTGGCTAATGGAACTAACATTAAACATGCAGACTGCGATGGTGATGCAACTATATCTGCCTCTGACACCATTGCTGTTTCAGTTAACTATAACAAATCGCATAACAAAAGGGGATTGAGCAAACTCGGAGGCCCTGATGATCCTCTGCTGACGGTAAAGTTTCAACAAGATTCATTGACAGCCGGAGCGCTAATGACTGCCGAGATTCACTTAGGGTCAGACATTCTTGAAGCAGAAGATATTTATGGAATTGCATATACGGTATCGGTAACTGAAGAATTCATTGTGCCGAATAGTTTCCTGTTGTTTTATCAGAATAGTTGGCTTGGAAACGTTGGAAGTGAATTGATTTCTCTAACCAAATACTTTGACGCAAATAGTGAAGTGGAAACGGGTATTAGCAGAATCAATCACAGCAATGTATCCGGTTCTGGAAAAATAGGTGTGATCCAGTTCCGTCTAAAAGATCCGCTACCACAAACAGCACTTTCGCACCTGAAGGTCGAACTAAAAGATGTACTGCTAATAAATGCTACAGAAACTCCTTTACCGTATAATTTAGAAGGTGATTCTATCCGGTTTGTTACTGGCATAGCCAAAACATATATTTATAACCGTGTGGTTATTTATCCTAATCCTACCAAAGATGAGGTTAGCGTAAACTTCACCGGACTTCATGTAAATGAGATTCAAATCCTCGACTTGCGGGGAAGGACAATGCTTGTTAAAAAGTTAAGGAGTGCAGACTTCACGGTGGAGGGTAAGGAAGTCCTCAATACTTCGAATCTTGCGGCAGGAGTTTATCTCGTAAAAATTATAGCTGAAGAGGGAGTTATTCAGAGGCGAGTGGTGAAACTAAATACGGCTCACCGCTAATCTGTCGCGAAACTCATAAAACTGCTCAACTGTTGGTTCCACGAGAAACTTAACCCACAAAAAATGTGAAGTTCTGCTTTATAGTCACAGAATTTCAGTTTCTTTGAGACGCAGTTTTGCTAAGTTGAACTTGACCTGCCTGCGTCAAATCAAATTACCCTAAGAAATCAAAAAATGAAAAACTTATTACCTTCTTGCATTAACTTACTTATAACCTTACTTTTCACATTTTCAGCCTCGGCTCAAGAGGTGAGTAATCGCTGGGCAATCGGGCTTGGAGATGCGGGAAACACAAATGAAAAAAGCTATTGCATAGCAAATGACCACTCCGGTAATATTTTTATAACAGGAAAATTTGAGAGTACCGTAAGTTTTGGAACCACTACCCCTGTAGATCCACTTATTTCAGTTGGGATGAATGATGTCTTTCTTATCAAATATGATTCTGTTGGCAATCATATTTGGTCACAAAGTTTAGGAGGCAAGTTTGATGACGAGGGGTTGGCAATAGCTATAGATAATGCAGATAATATCTATGTAACCGGGTCTTTTCAAGATACTGCTTATTTCGACTATCCTTACAATTCGATAAGCATGGTTGCATCAACGGGTTCAGATGTTTTTGTTGCCAAATATGATTCTTCGGGAAACTTGATCTGGGCCAGTAGCATCATAGGCACTGGTGAGGATGTTGGGAAATCTATTGTCATAGGCAATGATGGTTATGTTTATCTTTCAGGATACTTTAGTGATTCTTTGATTTTTGTAAATAATGGAATCCCTTCAGGACTTAGTTCAGCCGGAGGTAAAGATTTTTTTATAGCCAAATATGATACATCAGGCAATTCAATATGGGCTAAAGGCATAGGGGGCCAGGGAAATGATCTTTCGTACTCCATGATTTACGGCTCCAATGGGTACTTGTATTTAACAGGGGTTTTTGAAGATACGGCCGATTTCAATCCAGGAATAGCTACAGCAAATCTTATTTCTTCAGGAAATACCGATATTTTTTTGGCTAAATATGATACTGCAGGTAATTATACATGGGCTAAAAAAATGGGCGGCAGCGGAGCAGATTCGAGCCACTCTATTACTTTCTATGGAGAAAGCTATATATACATGACAGGCGGCTTTGGGGGAACTTCGGATTTTGATCCTTCAGGGGCCTCTGCCCTCCTCACTTCATGGGGGAATCAGAATATGTTTTTTGCGAAGTATGATACTGCTGGAAATTATTTTTTTGCTGAAAGAATTGGAAGTATTAGTTCATTATCAACTATATCTCTTACCGGATTGTCCATAGCAAGTGACGACATAGGGAGTTACTATATAACAGGCAGATCAAGTGGAAAGGTTGATTTTGACCCCGCTCCGCTTACCAGTCATATGTTTGGAAGCGGAAGGACATTCTTGGCTAAATATGACTCCGCAGGTGCATTCGTTTGGATGAGAGGACCGGTAACTGATAAAAATGACGTAGGTCAGTTTATTATTTTTAATGGTAAAAACAGCGTGTATTATACCGGTTTTGGTGCAGCTATGAGATTTGATAATTCGGCTCATTTTGTTCAGTTAAAGGGACAACAACTCTCCCCATTTGTAGCGAAGTATTCCTTAAACGGATTATGTGAAGCCGCATGGAGTGTCAAAGAGTACGGTTACAACCAGAGTAGTGGGGATGCATTAGCAACTGATGCAGAAGGAAATGTTTACATTGCCGGAGCATTTAGCGGAATGATTGATTTTGATCCCTCCTTAAAAACGCATTACCTTATGTCCGAAGAAACACAAATGGGAAGGCATGATGCGTATATCGGTAAATATACTTCATCAGGAGAATTGCTATGGGCGAAAAGAATGGGCAATATATGGAATGATTATGTCGTCAATATAGCTTTTGATGATAGCGGGTATGTATATCTGGGTGGGTATCTTCACGACAGCATTGATAATACTCGAAGAATGTTTATAAAAAAATTAGATACTTCGGGAAATTTTATTTGGTCCATATTAATAGGCGGAAACTTGCCTGATTACTCTAACCATAACCGGCCCCAAGGCTTCGCAATGGATGATGATAATAATATTTATGTTGCAGGGAACTTTAGGGGAACAAAAGACTTTGACCCTTCTTCTGCCGTGGCAAATTTGACAGCACCCACTGGAAATGGTGCTGATATTTTTTTAGCTAAGTATAACTCCTCGGGACAGTATCAATGGGCACATCAACTAAATGGAGTGGGTGAAGAGGAAATACGTTCAATGTACTACTGTAGTTCTGGAATATATATAGTTGGCACTTTTAATGGAACATTGGATTTTGACCCTTCTGTAAATTCAGCCCAGTTTACGTCAAATGCCCAGGACATTTTTATAACTAAGTATGATACCGCAGGAAAATACCTTTGGGCTAAGATTGTGGGTGGAGATAAAGATGATAAGGCAATAGGTTCCACTATTGGCATTAACGGAGATATCTATTTATATGGACATTTCACTGATTCTACTGACATAGATCCTTCTCCTGTAATTGCAAGTTTCTATTCTCCTGCAGGCGGCTACTTTTACTCATATTTTATGGCTAAATATGATAGTACAGGGAATTATATATGGGGAAGAAACATGGAAATGGATATAGGTAGTAAACACATGGAAATACATAGTAGCAATAACGCCATATACACTGATCAAAAAGATAATATATACTTAACTGGTGGGTTTCGCGGTACCGTGGATTTCGATCCTTCTGGAAATAATGCTTATATTACCTCGAAATCGAATAACGACATGTATTTTGCAAAATATGACTCAGCCGCTAATTATATGTGGGCTAAACCAATTGGAGTGATTTACGGTTATCAGGAAGCAAGAGCTATTGTGGTTCAGGATACCGGCATTATTTATTTGACAGGGCTATTTACTCATACCGTTGATTTTAGCGCATCTCCAAGAATTGCAAACTTTGTTACCCCAAACGTATATCCAAGCATTTTCCTCGCGAAATACACTAATTGTGAAATTTCTCAAAACAACATTTTTGCGAATGGCTGTGACAGTTTCATTAGTCCAAGCGGTGAATATATTTGGACAACCAGCGGTGTTTATTCTGATACTTTACTCAATTCATCTGGTTGCGATAGCATTATAACAGTTAATCTAACCATTAATCAAATTACGGATAGCAGTATACAAATTTTCTTTTGCGACAGCTTTATTAGCCCCAGCAATAAATATATCTGGAATAGCAGCGGGATATATACCGACACACTGCTAAATGCTTTGGGTTGCGATAGTGTCATCTCTGTGAACCTTACGATTATTCCTCGCACTACTAGTGCAATACACCCCACAGCTTGCGACAGCTTTATTAGTCCAAGTAGTAAGTATATTTGGAATAGCAGCGGGACATATACCGACACACTGCTAAATGCTTTGGGCTGTGATAGCGTGATAACGATTAATCTTACCATTAGAAGCTCCTATAACAGCATTAATCCCGTTGTGTGTGATAGTTTTATCAGCCCTAGTAACAGGTACATTTGGAAAAGCAATGGTAGCTATACCGATACAATTCCAAATTTTTATGGTTGTGATAGTATTATCACCATTGGGCTAACCATTAACAATAGCAGCATAGATAGTTACAGCACTGTAGCCTGTGATAGCTTATATTGGCCGGTTACAGGCATTACCTATTATTCTAGTGACACTCTGATGGCAGTATTTCAAAACGCCATTGGATGTGACTCCATCATCAAATTATATTTAACAATAACGAATTCCACTTTCAGCAGTATTAGCCCGGTTGTTTGCGACAGCTTTGTTTCCCCAAGTGGAAAATATGTTTGGACAACCACAGGAAATTACACCGATACAATTCCAAATTTTATAGGATGCGATAGCATAATTTCTGTTAACCTGACTTTGGACAGCGACTGCGTTTGGCCGGGAGATGCTAATAGTGATGGAGTGGCAAATAATTTTGACATCCTCGCCATAGGCACACAATACAGCAAAACCGGCCCCACCAGGGCCAATAGCTCAATTTCCTGGACGGCACAACATGCCTCTGACTGGAGCGATACACTTGCCAATGGAGCAAATATTAAACATGCAGATTGCGATGGTAGTGGAACTATATCTGCCGCTGATACCACAGCCGTTTCAGTTAATTATAATAAAACCCATAATAAAACGGGTTTGAGCAAATTAGGAGGACCGGATGATCCTGTGCTGTCAGTAAAATTTCAACAAGATTCCTTAACTGCCGGAATGTTAATGAAAGCGGATATTCACTTTGGTTCAGATATTCAAGAAGCAGAAGATGTATATGGAATTGCATACACTGTATCTGTACCAGCAGAATTCATTGAGCCGAATAGCTTAATGCTGAATTATCACAATAGTTGGCTTGGTAATGTAGGAAGTGAATTGATTTACTTAAACAAATCTTTTAATGGAAACGGTGAAGTGGAAACGGCCATTAGCAGAATCAATCACAGCAATGTATCCGGTTCTGGAAAAATAGGTGTGATCCAGTTCCGTCTAAAAGATCCGCTACCACAAACAGCACTTTCGCACCTGAAGGTCGAACTAAAAGATGTACTGCTAATAAATGCTACAGAAACTCCTTTACCGTATAATTTAGAAGGTGATTCTATCCGGTTTGTTACTGGCATAGCCAAAACATATATTTATAACCGTGTGGTTATTTATCCTAATCCTACCAAAGATGAGGTTAGCGTAAACTTCACCGGACTTCATGTAAATGAGATTCAAATCCTCGACTTGCGGGGAAGGACAATGCTTGTTAAAAAGTTAAGGAGTGCAGACTTCACGGTGGAGGGTAAGGAAGTCCTCAATACTTCGAATCTTGCGGCAGGAGTTTATTTGGTAAAAGTGATGGCTGATGAAGGTGTTATTCAGAAGCGGGTAGTGATATTAAATAGTGCTCCTTAATAATCTAAACAAAATCCAACATGGAAATGGGCAAATCATAATAGCTAAGCCATTAATGGATTTTGCTTGCATTACCCCGGTTTAAACCAGGGTTACTTCGGAGAACAACCATTTCAAACGTTTTGTAAAACGTAGCCACGCACCGAAAATTTGGATAAACAGAGGAACTTTCAGAGAATTAAAGGAATAAAACGTCATTCCCCAGCTCCCCTTGACCCAAAATGGAACGGGGCATCATCACTTAAATATCCACAAAATAGTTGTTCGTTTGGATCAGGCTATCATCCTTGACAGGTTCTATTTTAATAAAACTCTTACTCTGTCGTTTTGCAAAAAGCGATAAAATCCTTTTGCATCTGCATCTGCATCATTTTTTGTAAGCTGCCGGATAGAATGAATGCTTTTCCAGAATAAATCTCCCAAGATCCGGTTGCCTCTTTCTTCTAAGCGATGGTCTTTTAATTTTGTAAATTCTCTCTTCTGCATAAAGTTATGTTAAAAAGATGTGTCCACACGATAGGGTTGAAACCGGGAGCAATTGAAAAAACACGAGCACATAGCCTCCGGTTTCAACCGGAGGGCAATTGAAAATAAGACAACAACCGTTTCAACGGTTTTTTACAACCTGGCCAATTTTCCATTGGCCGAATTAGTATCCGTTATTAGTATTTCGCTTATTCCTTCTCTACCCAAAAACCTTGATGCTTTCCTCCAACAGTTTTTCCTTTTGGATGGGGACTACGCCTACATGTTCGCAGACGATGCCTCCGGCCAGATTGGATAATTCGGCCAGCACGTAAGGTGAAAGGCCGCAAGCCAGGGCAAGGGCTGCTACACTGCTTACGGTATCTCCGGCTCCTGAAACATCATATATGTCGCGGTAATGCGCGGGTATGAGGTGCTCCTCGGTTTCTGACATGATGAAGACGCCATGCTCTGACAGTGTGATCATCGCCATATCCAGTGAAAGCCGCTTGCGCAACACCCGCGCAGCTTCACGCACCTCATCAATATTAAACTCACGCGAGACATCCAGCTTCAGCCCATCAGTAAGCTCCTTGAAGTTGGGCTTAAACAGCGTAGCATGATGGTACTCGTTGAAGTTGCTCTTCTTTGGATCCACTACGATCGGGATGTTCAGTTTACGTGCCTGGCCTGTAATGAAACTAATGATACCTGGCGCAAGAAGACCCTTGTCATAATCTTCAAATACCACGACATCAATATTGGTCAGGAGGTCATCCACCATTTTTTCCAGGTGCTGCTTGTCCTTTTCTGTGAGCGGCAAATCCAGTTCATTGTCCACACGCAGCAACTGGTGGTTATTCCCCAGGATCCGTGTTTTCACCGTGGTAGGACGATCTTTAGACCTGATGAGATTATCTGATGAAATACCTCTCAATTCCAGCAAGTCAGTGAGGTGTCCGCCATCATAGTCCTTACCTATTACCGAACAAAGTACTGGGTTCCCACCGAGTTCTTTTACATTAAGCGCTACGTTGGCTGCTCCGCCCAGCCGGTGTTCTTTCTTCTTTACCAGCACTATGGGAACCGGAGCTTCCGGAGAAATTCGGTTTACGTTTCCCCACCAGTAAGCATCCAACATCACATCTCCCACGATGAGCACGCGCTTGGTTGTAAAATCTTCGAAAATTGAGTTGAGCTTCTTTTCGTCCAGCCGTTCTTTCATTGTAATCATACCTCCAGTTTATCAAGTGAATTTTTGATGTTTTCCAAACCTGTAATAAGGTCGGTTTCTGAGGCAGCGAAGGAAAGGCGGATGCAGTTGGGGCTGCCAAAAGCCTCTCCGGCTACCAGCGATACGTGCGCATCCTGAAGCAGATACATGCACAGTTCGCTGCTGGTCTGGATTCTCTGGTTGTTGGTATGGGTTCCGAAGTAATGTTTTATTTCGGGAAAAATATAAAATGCGCCTTTGGGATCGTTGGCTTTAATGCCGTTTATCTGGCTCAGCTTTTCGACAACAAGCTTTTTGCGTTTCGCAAAGCTCGTGGCCATTTGGCGGGTTGGTTCCAGGGAGCTGGTGAGCGCGGCAAGCGTGGCCCGTTGCGAGATAGAACATGCCCCTGAGGTGAATTGCCCCTGGAGTTTCTCGCAACCCTTGATGAGCCATTCGGGGCCGGCCATGTAGCCTATCCGCCAGCCGGTCATTGCAAATCCTTTGGAGACGCCATTTACCACCGTAGTTCGCTCATTCAGCTCAGGAATTTGCGCCAGCGAAAAATGCTTTTCTCCGTAAGTAATGTATTCGTAAATCTCGTCTGAAATGATCTGCACCTCCGGATGCCTTGCCAGCACTTCTCCCAACGCGCGCTGCTCTGCCTCTGAATAAACACTCCCTGTCGGATTGCATGGTGAATTAAAAAGAAATACACGGGTCTTGTCAGTGATGGCTGCCTCAAGTTGCTCCGGTGTTATTTTATAATCGTTCTCAATGCTAGTGTTGAGGGGAACAACCGTGGCCTGCGCAAACTGCACCATCTGCGGATAACTGACCCAATATGGAGCGGGCAGAATCACCTCATCCCCTTTCTCCACCAGCGCCAGAAGCAGGTTCATCAAAGATTGCTTTGCGCCTGTGCTCACCATTACCTGCGATGCCCCATAATCCAAATTATTATCGCGCCTGAATTTAGCCGCTATGGCCTCGCGCAGGTCAGAATATCCGGGAACGGGCGGGTAGCTGCTGTATCCATCGCGAATGGCCTGAATGGCCGCTTCCCGGATATGTTCCGGAGTAGCGAAATCAGGCTCCCCCAGGCTCAGGCTGATCACTTTGCTACCGCCCTCCTGAAGTTCACGGCACATGCGCGCCATCTTCAGCGTTTCCGCTTCCTGTAATTCACTTATACGTTGAGTGAGTCCACGCTTCATTATGATATTTTCAAAAAGACCGGCAAAAATAAAGAAAAACACCTGTGTGATTCTGGTGCTTTTCCGTGCATTCGCAGGTACTTATCAAGTTGTCAAAAAAAAATCGTCTTCCGGCCATCGCTCTGCTTTCCGCAGGAAATATTGAGTGATTTTTAAAGCACGCAAATAAAAAATAATAAACCGGAAAATAAAATAGGATTTTCAATTTAAACTTGCAATTGCTGAAACTACATTTCTTCGTTCGGCCCGGATAGAGGAAATAAAAAAAGGGACTCTCATTTTTTGAAAACCCCTCTTTTTATTTATTTAATAATTATTATTTTACTACGGATAATTTTACCCGTTTAATATGTGTGCCATCAGAAAGTTCTACAAGATAGAGACCGGCAGGCAGGTGCGAAACATTCATTTCGAGTATACCCGGATTGCTTTCAGCCAAAGGGATCTGCTCCAATATTTTGCCTGAAACCGAGATGAATCGAAGGGTTCCCTTGCTCATGTCGCTGTTGCAGGAGATGCGCAGGTTACCGGTTGCAGGGTTTGGAAAAACCTGCAACGCAAGATCTCCGGAAGAATGACTGGTAATACCTGTATTTACCCTTGTGTCAAATATTTCCAGATCATCAATTGCAGCTTCCACCAGGCTTTGTCCGCTGTTGGGACCCGAAATTGATTTATCAGCCGCGATAAACCGCACGCGCACAATGGCCAGCTCGTCAATGTAATCTTTGACTTTAAAGGCGTAGCGTCTCCAGCTTTTGTCTGGCACATTTGTATTCTCCACATCCTTCCAGGTTGATCCGCCATCATCGCTAATCGCTGCCTCAAAATAATCATTTCCGGGATTGGCGCCCTGCCGGTTCGTATACCAGCGATGATACCCGATCACAGGATCATCATATTCCGAAAGGTCAAACACCGGGGATATCAGCGTGGTAATACCATTATCCACATCATGAACGCTTGCTGCGGTAACTGTACTCGAATTCCCCGTTATGGCACATCTCCCATAGCCTGTGGTGTGATCTTCTCCGGTTTGCACCTGTGAACTTGGGGATGCGCTGCCCACATTCAGATAGGATGCCTGCGGATAACCGATTTCCCATTCTCCGGTGCTGGCATTATCCTCCGGCTGCCCTATCATCCAAAAGCCTTCATTCTCATCAAAATCCTCAATATGGAATCGGTTGTATCCCACCAGTATCTGATAGGGAATATTGGAGTTTGCAAGATCTGCTTCAGCGGGAAGCACTTGTGTTACATTGTCATAAGTATCCCGGAGGCGCAGGTAATAATTTACTATAGTTCCCTGGGACTGTGAAGGAATGGCCGCTGAATAAAAGTTTCCACTTGTATTGGTCATTGTAGTCGCCTGCCAGTTGCCGGTATCGCCTACCGAATAATATACCTCCAGGTCCTTCACATAGGAGGTAAAGTCAGTTTCAAGTGTGGCTTCGATCGTAATTCCGGTATTGGCTTCTACCCTTTGCATCTCATTATGTTCCAGTTCTGCAAGGGCCAGCATCGTGATACCATGCCGGGCAAAAGCATCAATTATGTCCATTTCATTGGGTGTGCCGTTGGTTAGATCACCATCGTCATCATCGGCCATCAGTGCATCTATAAGTATATCGTGATAAAGCCGTCCTTCATCCCCGGCAAAAGCATTGGGCGTAGCATGATAGGCTTCCAGGAATATGTCAAACATATCTTCCAGCGAGTTGAGGTTTACGCCCAGATCCCACCAGGCACCGGCTATTATCTCTCCATCGTCATGTACTTCTCCTGTTAAATCCTGGGGATAAACTTTAGGATCAGCATCATACCTCCGGACATAGGAATTATTATTGGTGAGGCTGCGGCCAAGGCCCAGAACCGCTTCCCCGGTAATCGCCAGGGCCCAGATATCAGAATATCCTTCTCCCAATGCCCTGTTCTCAAAGTCTTCGCCTAACCAGTCGTAAAACTCGTAATTAATGGCATGACCATATTCATGATAAACTACATCTGCCAGCAGCGAAAATGCCTGACAGCCATTTCCCGGAGTGTAGAAATTGATAGAACTTCCGTTATAAAATGCATTGCAACTTCCATCTGTACGGTCTACCCTGGTTGCGAGCGAGAAATCCATACCGTCAAAAGCAGGAATGCTTAGCTTCAGAAAATCATGGATCTTATTGACGTGGTAATAAGCAGAAAGCTCTCTCAGAGAGGCATCGCTGTCAAAAGAAATAGCGTTGGTTCCTGGTTGCAGTGTAGTTGTAAAGGAAGAAACTGTGTTGCTGCTGTTGCCGGTGTAAACCGTACTCCATTTTCCCGAAAGCTTGATAGTGGCTTGTGTAGCTGAGAAAAGGTCAATATCCAGATTTCCATTCTCATCCGTATGGTATGTGGTTCCATTAATCTCCACTTCTGCATGCGGAACCGGGAATTCTGCCGCTGCCTGCAATGGATTCGTTTCGTGAACCGTTGCTGTCAGGTTCATTGACGAATTCGCGTTATGCACCAGGCTCTGGCTGTAAAGTACCGCTCCGGATTGTGCATCCAGGAAAACCTTGAATTCTCCCTCGGGCCTTCCTGATTCCTGCGTATACACTTTTAGCTGGTATACCAATTTCAGATCGTTTCCTTCGCTACCCGGAACTGCCAGAAATGCAAGTTCATCATCCGCCTCAATGCGTTTCACCGGGTGATCAAAGAACTTTTCGAGGTGGCCGGAAACCGCTTCTTTCAATATCTCCGGTGAGGTTGCGGCATCAGCATCAGGATAAACCGAAAGCTGGAAAAGCGTAACATTTCCTTCAGCATTGAATCTGACCTGCGCGTTGCTATTCAGTATTTTCAATCCCTTATGATATTGGGAGAATTTGGTATACGTATATTTTGATGTGCTGACATTGCTCCGCAGTTCAAGATCATCTGCCGGAACAGGATAATCAGAAAGAGCATTGCGGAGGAAGTAGCGCGCACGGCTTACATTGTCAGCATTCAGGGGCACGGCTATAGGGCTGCCAAAAGCACGGGAAGGGATGCCGGTCGTTTCATTGAACACAACATTCCAGTTTCCATGCTGCTGCTCAAATTTTTGCCAGGGAGCAGCATTTCTCAGCAGCGCCTGGGTTGCAGGATTGGCCCTAGCTTCAGCCGCCAGGGGCTTTTCGTTTTCGTGGGAATGATGATGTTCCGGCAGGTTGCTCGCCATAAGTGCGAAAGGCAACAGGAGCCCTGCCATCAGCAGGCGGTTAATCTTCTTCATGATTATGATTTGTTAAAATGAATACTATCTAAGAGGGCCTAATCCCTGATCATTAAAACCGCAGAAATATACAACGAAAAGCTGAACCTGAACTTTTTTGGCAATTACATCGCCTCGGCCACTACTTCTTTTACCTCGGGAACAAATCTTTTCAGCAATCCTTCAATTCCTGCTTTCAGGGTAACGGTAGAAGACGGACAGCCGCTACAGGCACCCCGCAGGATGAGCGTCACTTTTCCCTCTTCAAATGATTTAAATTCAATGAATCCCCCATCCATCTCCACTGCGGGCTTAACCTGGCTGTTCAGGATTTGCTTGATCATAACTACAGCATTGTCTTCGTCTGCCGCTCCATCTTCGCCAGTCGCTTCCTGCGCATCTAAATATTCCTGGCTGATGATCTCAGTTCCTTCCTCCACGAAATCTTTGATGCTTTGACGCAGCGTATGGATCAGGTCCACCCATTTATATGCGGGATCCTTGGTAACGGAGATGAAGTTATTCATAATGAAAACGCCTTTCACGAATGAAAATCCGAAAAGCATTTCAGCCAAAGGAGAGTTTTTGGCTTCGGTACTATTATCAAATTCAAAGATCCCTTTCTTTACCAAAGGCTTGTTGAGCACAAACTTGAGGGTCTCAGGATTGGGCGTTGCTTCAGCGTAAATGGTAAGTGGAATCGCGGTTTGAGCAGTCGTCATAATATGTTGATTTTCAGAAACGAAAAATGAATTGTTGTATAGACACGAATTTGCTTCGCAAGGGTGCAAAAGTCAGGCAAAATGCGGACAATACCCGAAGGCTTGATTCAGCAGATTGCGGCTCACCAGCCTGCAAGCCAGCGCAAATCCAAAGGTTTTATTGTTTCAGGAAAGATTTCCAAAGCTTGCGGGAGGGGCGGAGCCTATACAATCTCAACCTCTCGTGGAGCGCATTGCCATTACTTGCTTCAGTGTTTCATCATTTGCGAAACGATTGTATTCCGCGGACCCGAGCGGGTAAAGCGCCACCTTTCCGCTTGCATCGCTGTGAATGCCCCATCCGTATCGCCTTGCAAGAGGCGAAGTGCGAAGGCATGCCTGACCACAGGAAAAGAATTCCTGCCGGGCGGACGCCAACGCTGCTTTGCTCACCCCTTTTCTCTTTGCGTGTATTTCAAAGATCACGTCATCCGAGGTGTATTGGTAGGGAGCGTCATTGATCATCTCAAACTGAAGATTGGCAATCGTCTTCTTATCGCTTTTTTGTGGCGGAACTTCAGCAGCGGTTACCGGACAATCTTCGGCCACTTTTATAAATGTGTTATGGTAATTGGTCGTCTTCATTTTTAGCGAGCGTGTTTTTAATTTTTTGAGCAAAAAAGCCAAGACTAAGGTTCATCGCCATTTTAGTGGAAATGATAGTTTAAAACCATTGCTGGCCGTCTCAAACAAAAAGGAGTCGAATTCGACCCCTTTATAATTGGGGTTGTTACTCATCTCAAAATGAATTATTTAATTACCCTGAATTCGGGATAATTAAATTCTATTTCACAAAGCATTCAGAAATTATGATTTCAGGTTTCAATGATTTCTTTATTATCGCAAGGCAAACAATAAATTTGAACATCTGGTTTTAAAACTGTTTAAAATTTAAATACACCAGATAAAGTAAAATCTGGAAAACAAATATCAGCGCTCCGGAAGCCAGCGCTCTCCCGGCTATATTAAATAAAGGCCTGATGCGGATCTTAAACCCAATGCCCACCATTGCCACGATGAGCAGATAATTGCCTGCCTGCGAAAGTTGGGTGGCAAGAGCCTGCGGAAATGCCCCGATCTGTGCAATTCCAATACTTGCCAGAAAAAATAAAATAAACAAAGGGAACCCCTTTAATCCACGTTTCTTTTCTGTGGACTTACCTCTGCCTGCAAAATAAAGAATGATGAGAAGCGGAATAATTAAAACTATCCTGCCCATTTTGATGACGGTGGCCAACGTTCCGATATTATCGTTCACTGCGAAAGCCGCGCCCGCCACGTGCCCCATAGATTGCAGCACACCGCCAATCATCAGGCCCGCAGCGTCATCGCTGTAATCCATCAACGTAATGACAGCCGGCAACAGGAGCAGGCCAACAGTTCCCAGTGCATTAATAATTCCGATCGCCAGGCCGGTTTCTTCCTTTGTGCTTTGAATAAGTGGAGCAACAGCACCAATAGCTGCCGATCCGCAAATG
Organism: Bacteroidia bacterium; assembly: GCA_040880525.1. Classification (NCBI taxonomy): domain Bacteria; kingdom Pseudomonadati; phylum Bacteroidota; class Bacteroidia; species Bacteroidia bacterium. Next base: position 60,357 of record JBBDIG010000016.1, on the reverse strand, counting down.
GCACTGCCTGCACCTAACAGTGCGCTGAGGCGCGAGGTCAGGCCCACCGCCTTTCCGATCAGAAATGCTACACCCATTACCACAACCACGGATGCCCCAATAAAAACCCAAATGGAAAATCCAAGCTGCGAAAAGATGCGGATATTGAGCCCAAAGCCAATGAGCACTATGGATATTTCCAGCACTTTTTTCTCAGCATAGCTAAGGCCAGGAACCAGCCGGCTGAATGGCGGGCCGGCATTGCCGAGCACAATGCCCAGCAACAACGCCAGCGTTGCAGACCCGGCAAACGGAAGATACCGCGCCAGGCCAATAGCCAAAGCTGCGAGGCCCGCTGCCAGCAACAGTCCGGGCAAAATGCCTCTGATGAAGGTGATCTTATTATTCATAGCCAAGCCGGAAGAAATATCTCTGTCCGGCAAACTTCGGTTTATCCCTGCAAATTGCCGCCATGATAATGAATTGTGGCACTAATTCCGGCTGCAATTTTTTCTGAATTTAGATTAGAATAACATCTCCGTCTTTTCAGGAAAAGAGCTCTAAAAAGCAATTATAAAATATCAATAAAATAAGATCAAAAATATATTTGTGTTCATATTTCCCAATAACCATCAATTTTACTAATATAGTGAGTAATGTCAGAAGTAAGAAAAACCCTGACGCCTGAAGTGGTTTCATTTCTGTGAATATCTAACTTGCTCTTTAATCAGGTAATGAATAAGATAGGGAAAACGGTTCAGGGTGGTTGGTGTTGATCTTCAGGTTAAACTTCTCAGGTGAGTTGCCTGGTATTGCAAATGGTTATAGGTGGATTTCCGGTTAAAAATTAAACTCCCAGTCCCTCCTCCTCATACACCACTTTTATTACGGTTTGGCCCACAGCCTTCAGCGTATTCCGGTCTATATTTTCAATGTCGTCATCCAGCGTATGCCAATGATCATTGAAACCTTTATCGCGGGAATTATCGAAATCCACGATATTAATAGTAGGTATTTGTGCAAGCGTATTAATATAATAATGATCATCAACCACGCCTCCTCCATTCAGGGAAATAAAGTAGCCGTTGTGGCCGAGCTGAGAAGCGGTGCGCCACACTTTTTTTACGATGGAAGGGGCATAATCCATTGAGTATTTTTCCCGAAAGAAACGGGCATCACTGCCGCCCACCATGTCGAGCAATATTCCGTAATCGGCTATGTATCGCGATTTGTCTACACTCCTGGCCCAGTATTGAGAGCCAAGTGCATAGCTATTGGTTTGGGGACCCGGTATCTGGTCGGGCTTTCCGTAATCTTCTGCATCGAAAAATATCATGACCACGCCCACGTCAGGCTGCTTTTCGTGGAAGTGACGCGCCATTTCGAGGAGGACTGCCACACCGCTGGCTCCGTCATTCGCACCCGGTATGGGTTCATTGAACAAAGAGTCTGCATCCTGGTCAGCGAAAGGCCTCGTATCCCAATGCGCGCAAAGCAAGATCTTGCGCTTTTTCTCCGGGCCAAATATTCCGATAATGTTTTTCAGATTCAGGGATTTACCGTTAAACGCTCTGACGCTGCCGGTTTGCATATAAGTGGTATCAGCATAGCGGCCCAGCTCGCTTGAAAGATATTGTGCTGCACGGGCATGTTCAGGTGAATTCGGGACACGCGGGCCGAAACTCAACTGCTTTTCAATATAGGCGAAGGCGGTATCAGCATTAAAATCCGGCACTTCCACATGGCGGGCCGGCTTTGGGACTTTAGTTGACGAAGGCTTTTTATCATCGCACCCACCGCAGCCTGCAAGGGTAAGCAGTGATAAAAGAAGTATTATCGGGAAAAATCTCATTTTTTACAGCTCCAGGTTTTTCTTTATTTTATCTATGTAAAAATGAGGCCCCACTATTTTATACCCGTTTTCTTCGGGGTAAATTGTTATGGCACCCAGCAGGTACGGCTTCCGGGGCATGGGAGTATAAAGGAGCGCATCCCCTTTCTTTTTCTTGTGAGTACATCCTGTGCGCGCAATCGCAGATTCCACTTTAACGAAATCCCGTTCATATTCCTCTTTTAATATAAAAAAGGAATGATTGCGAAACCACCAGGAATAAAAAGCTCCGAAGAAAATGCCCAGGAAAAGAGAAGAGGAAATGTTAGCGGTTAATGCTTCCGTGAGCGCAAGTCCGCTTTTTACCAGGTCTACAACAACCGAAATTAGAAAATATATAAAGGTGCTGAAAAGGAATATTCTGAGGAATCTGCGCCAGGGATTGTTTACGGCTCGTATTTCTTTATGGCTGCCATTTGTATCTTTCATATTATTCAATTTCCCAGCGGGCTCCTTCTTTGGCGTCCATTATTTTAATTCCCACATTTTGCAGTTCATCCCTGATCTTATCTGACGTTGCAAAATCCTTTCTCGCGCGAGCTTCATTCCGGATGGACAGCAGCAATTCAAGTACACCATTTAATTTATCGTCCGCAGATTCTTCTTCGCGCTGCAGGCCCAGGATCTCCTCTGTGCAAGTGTAGAAGTGCGCGCGGAAATCCTCCAATGCGGCTTCATCGAGCGAAAGCTGACCATTCTTTATTTTATGGATCACGGAGGCGGCATCAAATAATTCTGCGATGAGCCGGGGAGTATTCAGGTCATCGTTCATCATTTCGTAAGTCCGCTCTTTCCATTCCGCCACATTCCAGTCAGATTTTTTGGATGGCCTAAGCTGGCCCGCCATTTTGTGAGCGTGCATCAGCCGTTGCAATCCTTTTTCTGCAGCCTGCAGTGCTTCGTTGCTAAAATCCAGCGTGCTGCGATAATGTGCCTGTAGAATAAAAAAGCGAATGGTCATTGGAGAATAGGGTTGTGCAAGCAATTTATGCGTACCGCTGAAGAGTTCTTCCAGCGTGATGAAATTGCCCAGCGACTTGCCCATCTTCTGGCCGTTGATCGTGATCATATTGTTGTGCATCCAATAACGAACGGCATCGTGGCCTTTGCTGCCGCGGCTTTGGGCTATTTCGCATTCATGGTGGGGAAACAACAGGTCCATGCCGCCACCGTGTATGTCGAACTCATCGCCAAGGTATTTGGTGCTCATTGCCGAGCATTCCAGATGCCAGCCCGGGAAGCCATCCCCCCAGGGCGAAGGCCAGCGCATGATGTGCTGCGGCTGTGCCCTTTTCCATAGCGCAAAATCAAGAGGGCTGCGTTTTTCCTGCTGACCTTCCAGTTCCCGTGTATTGGCAAAAAGATCCTCCACTTTTCTGCCGGATAACTTGCCATAATTTTCCGTTTCATTATATCTGGGGACATCAAAATAAACGGAGCCGTCTACCTCATAAGCAAACCCGTTTTCCAGTATTTCCTTAATCATCCGTATCTGCTCAATGATGTGGCCGCTTGCGGTAGGTTCAATGCTGGGCCGCAGTGTATTGAGCCGATCCATATTATCATGAAAACGGTCAGTATAATACTTCACTACCTCCATCGGCTCCAGTTGTTCCAGGCGCGCCTTCTTTGCTATTTTGTCTTCGCCCTCATCGGCATCATTCTCAAGGTGGCCCACATCCGTAATATTCCGCACATAACGCACTTTGTATCCATTGTGGCGCAGGTAGCGGTACAGCACATCAAAAATGATATATGGCCTGGCATGGCCCAAATGAGCATCGCCATAAACGGTGGGGCCACAAACGTAGAGACCCACAAAAGGCGGGTTCAGCGGGTTGAACTTTTCTTTGGTGCGGCTAAGCGTATTGTAAATTAAGAGGTCATTTTGCATCAGGCAAAGGTATTGACGATTCAAGATTTACCTGACTTGTTGCTAAACATAGCATTTCGGATGTATTGGCTGCCCATGTATTTTATCCATATTTAAATATAAAAGACAGAGCCTTCAGGGCGAGCCGCCTAATATTTCCTGCCGTTAATGAAATAATTCATCCTGCCGCAGTTTCGGGAAACCTCTAGCCAGCAGGCGGCAGACAGGGAAATACAGGCCAGCCCTGATGGCGGGAAAACGTTCACAAAACCCTTGCAGAGATGTACGGCCAAATCGGTTACCGCGGGATTATGGCCCACCACCATCACTGATTCAATATCTATAGAATTTTCCCCGATCATCTCAAGAAGCTTTTCTGCATCCGCTTCATATAAGCCCGGTAGCGGAATGCAGCAGCCATCAGGGATATTCAGCAGCGTTGAAATTATTTCAGCCGTTGCAATGGTGCGTTTTGCTTCGGAATAAAAGATTTTTTGAGGCAGAGAGGAAAGCAACAAAAACCGCCTTGCGAGTTCATGCGCTTCAGAAACACCGGTATGAGTTAGGGTTCGGTTTCGGTCCTTAATGACAGCACTCGGGTATTGAGCCTCCGCATGGCGAACGAGGTAGAGAGTTTTCACGGGTAAATTTGCTGATGATCAATGAGTGGACTAAATTAAGTTTTTGAATTGATCAAAGAATACTTTTGGCTGTTTTTATGAAATATCTGAAATAATATGCCCTGGAAACCCACGCAGGATATTAAGCTAACAACCCGTAAAGCCGGGCTTCGTTACTATAGCGATGACCGTCACGGCTACTCCCGTACCCGCCACGGACGGGGGTTCATTATATATGACAGGGAAGGGAACAGAGTAGCGGATCAGGCGGAAAAACAGCGGATCAAAAAGCTGGCGATCCCCCCTGCCTGGGAAAGGGTTTGGATAAGCCCGCTGCCGCATGGTCATCTTCAGGCCACCGGCTTTGATGCAAAGGGGCGGAAGCAGTACCTGTATCATGAACTGTGGAATGAATTCCGGAACAAGTCAAAATTTGGCCGCATGAGAGAATTCGGAAAGGCCTTGCCAAAGATCAGGCAAACGACAGAGGAGCATCTGCGAAAAAGAGGATTGCCACGCGAAAAAGTCCTGGCCTGCGTAGTGCAGTTGCTGGAGCATACGCAGGTCCGGGTGGGCAATCAGGAATATGCTCAGAAGAACGAATCTTATGGCCTCACAACACTTCGGGATAAACACGTAAAAGAGCAGGGAAGGGATAAAATAACATTTGAATTTAAAGGCAAAAGCGGGAAGCAGAATCATATTTCACTTGATAATCCACGGCTCGCAAGGCTGGTAAAGATGTGCAAGGATATTCCGGGGTATGAGCTTTTTCAATATTATGATGACAAAGGGAAAAAGCACGCAATAGATTCAGGGGAGGTGAATGAATATATCCGTGAAATATCCGGCCATGACTTCACCGCCAAAGATTTCCGAACGTGGGGCGGAACCGTATGGGCCACCAAATGCTACTGCGAAATAGGGCCATGTGAGGATGAAAAGTCAGCAGAGAAAAATACGGTTCAGGTGATAAAGATGGTGGCCAGCCATCTGCGGAATACCACTGCTATTTGCCGTAAATATTATGTGCATCCATCCGTGGTGGAGGCTTACAGAAAAGGCGAATTAGAAGCATTGTACCGCTCTTCGCGCCAGGCTGCTGCTGCTACCGGACTTACCCGCGAGGAGCAGGCAGTGATGAAAGTGCTGCAAAAATTTCAGGCGAAAACTTAAGAAACAAGCGCTCCTGCTTCCTCCGGTTGCCTTGCTTTCTGTGGCTTTCGCGGTTCAAAGGCTGATAGCACATCCATGAACTTTTGAGGAGCAACCTGCACCCAGTTCCGGTAGCTTGTATAGTTGGTTTTATGGCCGGGCAAATAGTGCAGGAATTTATTCAGGTCAAATACCGAAGAATGGATACCTGCGCCCACTCTCCTGGCATCCATTGCGTTGCAAAGCTGCTCAATGTGGCCTGCCACGGGCACCATCATCACCGGCTTCTGAAAGTACATCGCTTCGCACACTGATTCAAAACCGGCAGTGCTGATAAATGCCCGGCAAGACGCCATAAGCCGAAGAAACTTCTCGTCATCTATGCGGTGGAAGGTGAGGTTTGGATGAGGGCGAAATTCTTCCCCGGCCCCGCTTTTATCCCAGAAGCAATCTATTACCACATCGGGGTGTTGCCGGTGCCAATCCATGATCTCTTCACTATAGCCACTGTTGAGAAGATAAACCAGATACGAGTCTCCCTTTCTCACATCCGGATATTCCAACACCTCCTGCCGGAGCAGCGGTGGCAGGATAATCAGGCTCTTGTCTTTCGGCTGCTTCAATGGCGAAAAAGAAAGCGCCAGCCGCAGCACGGAGCGCGAAGCAGTAAGATGATTAAATGCCTTCAGCATCCATTGATCCAGCTTTTTGCTGTCAGGAAATGGAAAATCGGGGTGATGAAGCAGGTATTGATGGGCTACGGTTACCATAGGCACAGGCGGTTTATGCAGTAGGTACAAGATCCCCATCAGCGGCTCGTAAAAATTCACGATCAGATCCGGTTCATAATGATCAATGGTTTTTCTTAGTATTGCGAGATTCCGAAAATACGCACGGCTCCTGCGTAGGCTGCGAACCACGGAAGGCAGCACCCGGATTCCTTTACCATTTTTATCAGTAATAAAATTAGGGCTTTCATAAAGCTGGACCGGGCAATCAATTTTCCGGTAATAGAAACCCGGAATTTCCCGCCTGCTGCTGGTTCCCAACATAGCGCATACCACCTCATGTCCGGCATTTCTGAGAATAGTTGCCAAAGCAAGCGATTGCGTCATGTGGCCGCGGCCCTCTCCCTGTACTGCAAATAATACCCTCAGCTTTCCCTCTTCCATTATTTCACTGCTTGTTTCGATAATAGTGCATCCGCCCAAAATATGCCTTGCATCGCTGATTCCTGTGTCAGTTCTGTTTCCTCTTCATTCAATTCTACTTCGTCAGCTTTGTAATGAAGGATCTCCCATTTGCCCTGTTCGGTTTCTACCAGGGCCGTGAGCGATTCCACCCAATCTCCTGAATTGAGATATAACACCCCGGGAAATTGCTTAATAGCCGGCTGATGAATATGCCCGCAGATGATCCCGTTGCATCGCTGCGCTTTCGCCACTTCAGCAAGCTGCTTCTCATAATCGGAAATAAAATTCACAGCAGATTTTACGCGCAATTTAATTTGCTGAGATAAGGAATAGTAGGGAAGTCCGCGGTAGCTGCGGTATTGGTTGTACAGCTTGTTCAGCCATAACAGGAAAGTGTAGCCAATGTCGCCAAGCTTTGCGATCCATTTCAGGTTGTTCATAACCGCGTCAAATACATCGCCATGCACTACAAGATATTTATTTCCGCACGATTCGTAAATGAATTCCCGTTGAATGCTGAAGTTGCCCACCTGGAATGGAATTACCTGATCCAGAAAGTCGTCATGATTTCCGCGAAGGTAAATTACGCGTGTGTTGTCTTTCTCAATCATTTTTAACACCTGACGGAAGAATGCTGTGTGTTTTTTCTTCCATGCGCCATATTTCTTCAACTGCCAGCCGTCAATGATGTCGCCATTAAGAATAAGATTAGAACACCGGAATTTTCTGAGGAATGCCACCAACTCTTCCGCTTTGCTGCCATTGGTGCCAAGATGGAGGTCCGAGATAACGATTGTCTTGTAAAACTTCCTGTTTTTCAAATGCACTTTTTTTATTGCCACAAATTTGGTGGCCCCAGGTTACGTGCATCTTATGGCGGCTTCATTATTAAATTAAATCGCAGATTATTTGAGACCGGGAAATTCAGTACCCATCTTGAAGAAATGTAACAACACTTACAGCAGCCAGAGAATGACGATCATTTTACATTAATAAATTTTTCTAGAAAATGGAGTTCCCTTTCATTTAAAAAGTTCACCAGGTGTTTCCACCGGACCCTGAACATATTTTGGGGAACCAGGCTGGCTGCATCACCAGTCGTCTCCTCTTCGTTCCGGACGAAAGCAATGGAGGTGATTTCCTGGTTTTCGCCATAGTCTACGGCATATCCTGTTACCTGATCCTGAAAAGGCATAAGCGCAATGGAATCAATATAAAAATGGGGATCATTAGCATCAGGATATATCTGGATTATCGTTTCTCTCCGGCTTCTTTCTGCCACTTCTTCTTTGGAGTAGGTTGTCTCCATATCGTCCCGGAACGCCTTAATACGGCCTTCCATTACGGCATCAAAAATTTTCTGATTAATGTGGCCTAATTTCTCCTGATAGTCAATGCGGATGGAGATATACTCCTGTGATTGCGCTCCGGCTGTAGAAACTGCAAATAGCAGTACAAACGATACAAGGATTAACTTTTTCATATTTTCAAAATTATTGGTTTCAAATTATTATCGCCTTCGGTCTGCTCCTGGTCTCTCTCAAAGATCGAAATTTCCACATTAATTCAGCAGCTAACCTTCGGGAAATTTCATAAAGAGATTTGACGGAATCGGGACCGGGATATTACATTGAAATTTGAATTTTTTGATAAAACTTCTTCCGTTAAAATTTTTAACCCCTGACAATAAATATTGGTTCTGGTATTAATTATTTTGATCATTTTCTAATACCTGATCAGGTGCTAAACTTTTTTATATGTAGCTCAGCCGCAATTTTCTCACTGAAGTATAAAATCTGTGCGCCCATCACCAGAGGCATATCATCCTTTATTTTTGCCGCAAGGAAACCTTAGCCGGTTTTTCACGTAAATAATGCCGTGAAAACAGATGTAAAAGTGAAGGAGTACGAAGATTTCCAACAGTTAATAGAAAACAGGCTTGAGCACATCCGGCTGGACCGGCAGCCAAAAGAGCTGTATGAACCGGTGGTGTATATGCTTTCTTTTGGCGGCAAGCGCATCCGGCCCGTGTTGTTGTTGATGGCCTTCCATCTTTTTGAAGAGCAGGTGGAGCAGGCGCTGAGCCCGGCTTTGGCAATGGAAGTGTTTCACAATTTCACGCTGATGCATGACGACATTATGGACAAAGCCAGCCTCCGCAGGGGAAAAGCCACGGTACATGAAACCTGGAGCAGCAGCACCGCCATCCTCTCCGGAGACGTGATGCTGATTATGGCGAATGAACTGCTGTCTCAGGTACCGGATGATCTTTTCAAGCCGGTGATGCATCTTTTTAACCAGACTGCGATACAGGTGTGCGAAGGGCAGCAATGGGATATGATCTTCGAAACAAAGGATGATGTTTCGATTGCCGACTACATGAAAATGATAGGGCTGAAAACGGCCTCGCTTCTGGCGGCCAGCCTGCGCATGGGCGGCCTGCTGGCACGGGCAAGCGTGGAAGATCGCCACCACTTGTCGCAACTTGGAACGCACCTGGGCCTGGCTTTCCAGCTTCGTGATGATTACCTGGATGTATTTGGCGCCCCGGAGAAATTCGGTAAAAAACCGGGGGGAGACATTGTGGCCAATAAAAAAACCTATATGCTGCTGCAGGCAATGGAACTTGCCGGAAATGCAGAAAAAAAGGAGTTGGGTTCCTGGCTTGCGACTGACAAGGAGAACTCAGAAAAGGTGCGGGGCGTAACGGAGATTTACCGGAAACTGGGCCTTCCGGAGCTTGTGGAGCAGGAAGTAGAACGCCACTACAGCGAAGCCCTCCGCAACCTGGATGCGATATCAGTTCCGGATGAAAAGAAGCAACCACTGCGGAAACTGGGCATGAGGCTGATGGAACGCAGCCAATAACCGGGTTTCTTAATCAGCGCACTACCACCATACCGAGTTCTTTCCCAATTTCCTTTTTCAGATCATTCAGGTGTTTCTGCACTTCCAGCAGCTCTGTCAGTTCTTCCTCATCGCCTTCCTTTTCTGCCTTCTTTATTTCTTCCTGGTTCTCAATGATCAGGTTCAGCAGCTTCTTCATCTTGAGATGGCGCATGCAGCCCATTACCTGCGGATAATAAAACTGGAGCTGCGCCTCCATGTCCTTTCCTGCAATTTCCTTCCAGCGAGGGCTCAATGTATATTTCTGGCCCAGCAGGTCAACAGATAGTTGTTGCAGTTCCTGGTTTTTGTGATGCAGAAACTGATTGAGGGTAACTGCCTCATTCTTTTCCTGCATCTGCAGATATTCCTCTACCATTTCCTGGTAATTGGTGTTGCTCCATTCCGTGGTGCCTATTTCCTGAAATACATAATCCGCCACTTTCACATCATCTTTCAGCACTTCTGTACCAAATTTAAGGACGAGGCTAATGATGGTGCGTTCAGAAAGATCAATGCTTACAGAAGCCGCTGTGCCGGCAGCTTCCTTTTCATCCGGCTCAGGCGGAGGTGCCGCCTCCTCATCAGCAGGTTTTTGCCAGCCTTTCCTGTATTTCTGTGCTATGGTTTTATTCAGCTCAGCATACAGCACCTGTTCATCAATTTCCAGCAGCCGTCCGGCTTCCTTCACGAAAATACTTCTCTTCAACTGGTCGGGGATCTGGGCAATGCTTGTCACTATATCCTTCGTAACCTGAGCTTTGTGTAACGGGTCATTCGTTTTTTCGCCCAGGAGCAATTTTGCTTTGAAGAGCACAAAGTCTTCTGCCTTTTCGGAAACAAACTTTTCGATCTCCTCTTGTTTGTGCGCCCTGGCAAAAGAATCGGGGTCTTCACCTTCAGGTAAAATCACGGTTTTCACGTTCAACCCACCCTGGAGCACGATGTCAATGCCCCGCAGCGCGGCTTTCGTACCCGCTGCATCTCCATCAAAGAGCAGCGTTACGTTTTCAGTATATCGCTTTATCAGCCTTACCTGTTCCTCGGTGAGGCTGGTTCCTGAAGAAGCCACCACATTGAGTATTCCTTTCTGGAAAAGCGACAGCACATCGGTGTAACCTTCCACCAGCAAACAGCCATCCTGCTCCCGTATGGCTTTCCGGGCCTGCGAAATGCCATACAAAATGCGGCTCTTGTGGTAAATATCCGTTTCAGGCGTATTGATGTACTTCGCCTCTTTACTCTTGGTTTTGAGCGTGCGTCCTCCAAAACCTATCGCCCGGCCTGAGATGCTGTGGATCGGGAACATAACCCGCTCCCGGAAACGATCCATCAGGCTGCCATCCTTAGTCTCGAAGCTGAGGCCGGCCTTTAGCAGCACTTCTTTGGAGTAGCTGCTTTTCAGCGCATGGTCAGAGAACGTACTTCTGCCGGAAGGACTCCAGCCCAGTTCATACGCCTGCACTGTGCTGTCCTTAAACCCTCGTTCGTAGAAATAGGATAGCCCGATGGATTTCCCTTCATCGCTTTCGAGAAGAAGGTTATGATAATACTGCTTCGCGAAGTTCATTACGATATAAAGACTCTCGCGCTCGTCCTTTTCCTCCTCAGAATATTGTTGCCCATCTTCCAGCACCGGTATGTTATACTTCTGCGCCAGGAAGCGTATCGCCTCCGGGTAGCTGTACTTTTCGTGCTCCATCATAAAACGGATCACGTCCCCACCCTTGCCGCAGCCAAAGCATTTGTAAATATTTTTTACCGGAGAAACATTGAAGGAAGGTGTTTTTTCATCATGAAACGGGCAGAGGCCAATGAAATTGACTCCCCTCTTTTTCAGGTGTACGTATTCACCAATCACTTCCTCTACCGGAGCGGTGGCAATTACCTGATCAATTGTTTCCTGTTTAATCATAAATATGGACTACCGCTTCAAATTCCTTAATTTTGGATGGTTTCAAAATTACAATTATGAAAATCCTGACGCTGATTTTTCTGCCCCTGTTCTTCGTTTTTTCGCCTGCCCGTTCAATGGCCCAAATCGTAATTGGGAGCAGCGATATGCCACAGGCCAATGTTGGCTATGAGTTTACCAATATCCTGAACGTCCTTCAACTTGATGTGCAGCAGACAGGCGCCAACCAAACCTGGAATTTCAGCAATCTCACAGCCGGGTCGCAGGAAACTGACAGCTTCCTGAGTTTCTCAAGTTTGCCGCTTCCTGTCCGGCTGGCATTCTTCAACAGCGGCAACCTGGCTATTAACACTGCTGTACCGGGGCTGGATTCACTTCCGCTGCCTATACCCATCCCCAACAGCGGAACGCTCATCATCAACAAAACCTCTTCTGCATTTATACATACAGGTTTCACTTTCGAATTCAGTGGCTTTCCTTTCCCGGTGAAATATGCTGATCCCGATGAAATTTATAAGTTTCCGCTGGAATTTACTGACAGGGATTCTTCCACCGCTTTCTTTAATATTCAGTTGCCGGGGCTTGGTTATTATGAGCAGGCCCTGATAAGAAAAGTGCACGTGGACGGCCACGGCACGCTCATTACACCTGCCGATACGTTCGAGGTGCTTCGCGTACGAACGCTGATCCTCCGGGAGGACTCCATATACATGGATACGCTGGGTCAGGGAATTCGCACCCCGCCAGAGCAGGAGGTAACGTATGAGTGGCTGGCTCGTAATGAAGGGATTCCCGTTATGTCCGTTTCCGGAAGAATGGTAGCCGGCAATTTCCTTCCCATCTCCGGATTTTTCATAGGAAAGCCGGCACAAAGCAACCCTACCTTAACCGAACCGATAGCTGAAAAACCAGAGGATATGAAAATCTTCCCATCGCCTGCTTTTTCCCAATTAAATATTCAATACAATTTTAATTTTAATACACGGATCATGCTTTTTAATTTAAACGGTAAATTGGTAATTGAAAAGCAAATATTTGCTGGTAGTAAAATAGCAAAACTGAATGTGAGTGGCCTGAGCGCTGGAAACTATCTGCTCCTTGTTCAGGATAAAAAAGGGACAAGGCAGGCCAGGGTTAGTGTAATAAAGTAATTTGAGTTTTGTTATTTTAACCTTTTTTTATTAAACATAATTAACTGCTTCTGATTCCGGCTACTTCTGCACATGATTTCTTAATGAGCCAGATGAGCAAAGATCTAAAAGGAAATTACGTCTTTACAATTTTTTTATACCCCACCTCTGCCTGGCGAGCACCTTCTCGTCAGCATTAGTGGTTTCAGTGCCACTGGTCAGTTCATGTAGGTCGGTAGTTAGTTGTGTTACGACAAGCCCGCATGGGCTACACGGAACCAATAGAAATTCACCTCTGGTAGCTTCAGGCATCGCAGGTATTTCGCTACCGCGAAATTGTCGGATTGCAAATCCGACCTACATTTAGGCGGCATCATTCCGCCATCAGGTTTGCTCATGTAGGCCATCCTACGTATAAATTCATCGCGGGGGATGACCAGCGGTGGTTCTTCGGGTTCGATTATTATTTTTTCTTCCACTTTTCCGGGTCTAAGGAAGTGTGAAAAACAGCCAGGATCACGACCTGTTGACTAATATCTTCCACAACAAATAAACCATGTATGGAAAAGTATCCAATAGCGCAGTTCTTACTTCGTTATACCGTATGGGTACTGCTGTTGGGTTCTGCTTTATAAAGTGAACTTTTTCTCTAACCTTGGCCGTAAATCTTTTACCGAGGCCTTTTTGCCTGGAATTATACCATTTGGCCGCTGCTAGAATGTCCTCAGCGGCTTTGGGTAATATAATTACCTTAAACATTATATGGAATTATCTACTTCATCAATTGTGTTATCAAAATCCAAAGCTTCTTTTGGCTTTTTTCTATAATCCTTTAGCCGTTGTTCAATTTTGAGCTTCTGCCAAGCTGGTATATCCATCTCCTCATCTTCAAGCCCTTTGAATTTCATTTTAAGTTCATTCCATTCTTCTATGGGAATGAAAATGCCAGTGGTTTTTCCGTTACTGTCAGAAATAAGCTGAATGTTCATACAACAAAATTTTATGGGTGTAAATATACGCAACATTTCAACCTGAGGTTAGTTCCTTTGACTTACAGCCTGTTGATGCTACGCTGCACAAACTCCGTCAGTTCCTTCCCTTTCAGCATATTCTGGCTTAGCCGCGCCAGGTCAAAGGCCCCCTCTAAATCTCCCCCAAAGGGGAGACTTCTTTTCCTTTGGCATCTACCAGTCCGGCTTCGCTGAGCTTCTGCGCCAACGGGTGGTTGGTGTTGATCTTCAGATTGTACTTCTCGGGGAAGTTGCCCATCATCATTCCGACTCAGTAGTCTCATCAATCTGAAAGAACTTAAATCTTGAGGATTTTTTCCTGCCAAACTTCGGCCTTATCCCTTAATCTTAAAATATAGATACCGGGGCGATATGCTTCGAAATATATACTGAGCTGATTGCTGGAATGCAAAATAGCTTCGATGTTTATTCTCTGCCCATTAACGCTGTACATCTTGCATGAAACATCCGGACTAAAGTCTTCTGAACTGGTGATAAAGACTTGCTCGGTTACTGGATTGGGATGAATAACTATTTGTGGCCTGTTTGCTATAACCTTTACTTCGTCAATATAATAAAAGGCATATTGCGAGAAGAACGAGGTTTTATTTTTTATTGTATTAGCATCATCAAAGAAGTTGCCGATGGCAAGGTGGGTATAAGCCTGATCTGCCAGGTAGTTGAATTTAACTTCTACCCACTGAAGCGTATCTTCAATCAAAGTATCAATAAACGCATGCGCAAAGTTGGGGATCCCTTCGATGCTTCCAAAATTAAATAGAATGCCCAAGTTGTTGCAGCTCATATGGGGGGGATTTCTTCCACCGTGGTTAGCCAGGCTTACTACAAAACTTATTTGATAGCGCCTTCCTGAAATGAGTGGTTCCTTTAGCTTGACCGTTAAAAATTCACGGAAGTCAACCTGAGGTGAATAATACAGCATAATACCGGCATACCCCTCTCCATACGCAGCCGGTTGATATCCCCAGGTATTACGAGGTATCCCGGCATTGAACTGTGTAGGTGACATGCCGGGTTTTGCGCAGGTATTAAAGTAGTCCGGGGTTTCACGTAAACTATGCCAGTTTTTGGTAGCATTGAGTTGGCTTTGCTCCGAAGGACAAGTGTTCAATTCTTCAAAACCTGGATTTGGCACCATATTCTGCGCATTCGCATTTATTAAGCAGCCCATTAGAGCTACCAATAACAAAAAGGTTGGTGAGGTATTTTTCATGATCATCGCTTTATTACAATTATACGAATTCTAAATGTTCACCTCGCTAATCAAAAATCGTTTAGCCTCTTCAACACAGCCCCCTTGAATAAATTCCTTCCGCTGAATAACCTTTGACAGCCGCGCCAGGTAAAACGCCTGCTTGGCAAGTGCTTTCTTATTGGCACTGGCGGCCCCCTCTAAATCTCCCCCCTTTGGGGAGACTTCTTTTCCTTTGGCATCTACCAGTCCGGCTTTGCTGAGTTTTTTGGGCCAGCGGGTGGTTTGTGTTGATCTTCAGGTTGTGCTTTTCGGGGAAGTTGGCCATCATCATACCGCCACCACCGGGGTTTGCTCATGTCGCTGATCTGCGCATAAATTCAACAACAGGTGCATTATTTGCGTCTAAATCCTTTTAACTTTACACTTATGAAATTAACAGCAATTATTGAAAAGTCAGAAGATGGCTGGTATGTTGGCCAACTGGAAGAATTCCCGGCTGCACTTTCACAGGGGAAGACAATTGAGGAACTAAAAGCTAATTTAAAGGATGCACTTAAGTTGTTAATGGAAGCAAACCGGGATGAATTAAAGAAAGAATTTGCCGGGAAGCAATATACTATTGAAGTGATCGACTGTGAAAGAAGCGTCATAAACTTATTAAACACCTGAGGGAAAATGGCTGTGAGTTACAGTTTGCCAAGCGTAAAGTATTTTAATGTTATCAAGCAACTTGGCCTTTCTTCTTAGCCTTTTGGGCTTCTACCCATTCCCTGATTTTCCGGGTACTTTCACGGATAGCATTAAGTTGCTCAGCCGTAGGAAGGTCTTTGATTTTTGCGTTTGCCCTTTCCTTCCACTCCCACACTTCCTGTATTGATTTTAGGTCATCAGTTTTCATAGTGAATCAATTCAATGGGTGTTAATATCCTTATGGGATGTAAATAATTATTTGCTTCGTTTATTGCTTTTATTCTTCTTTCACGGTTAACGTTTGCCGAATGTTTGTAATTCCAGCTTACCAGGTAGTCAATCCTGTTAATCACTTGCTCTCGTATGACTCGCGCTCGTTCTTGAACTGTTCGTCCAGCTTCCCGGCCACCTTCTTCACGATGTAGTTGCTGATCTGCTTTGAACTACGGTCGGGTCACCTGATCAAGGGAAATAGCGATAGATGTCTTTTCTATGAATAAATCGAACAAATAAAAGGGTGGTTGATCCGGTTTTCTCAATGCCAATTCTGTAGTCGCCAATCCTGATCCTGTAGAATTCACCTGTAGCCTTAAGCTTTTTTAGGTGCTGAATTTCCTGCAATGTCCCAGCAACCTGTACGTCACGAATAGCAGCAGCAACTTTCTTGTTTAACTGGACATCTCGTTTTTCGCTTAGGTCTTTCTTGAATTTTTTATCAATCAGGACTATCAAGGCTCCAGTTCCTTCAGGAATTCTTCAGTGTTAACCGTTTCTCCCGTTTTTCCTGATCTTATGGCTTCAATGAGACCAAAATCCTCAATTTCCTCATCAGAGAGTTGCTTGAAATTGAGCCCCATTCGTTTTGCAATTTCGAGAATAAGCTTCAGGTCCTTTCCAGATTCAGATGATATTAACGCTGTTTTCATGATTTGCTGTTTATTTCTCAAAGGCGACTACAACTTTGCCAAGATTTCGTGTTCCGAAACTTTATCATTACGATTTCCTTCCCGCATGAGCAAGGCCAGTCCGGCATCTTCCATTTCCTCTTCTGACAGTGACTTGTTCTTGATTCCGAGCTTCTCCAGCAATTTCAGAAGAAACTCCATTTCCCTGGCATTTCGAGGTGTGACGACAATTGATTTCATACCTGCAATTTAAGAACAAATGCTACCAAAAAATCCAGCCCTGTCCCAGGGAAAGCTCATGAAATACTTGCGCCAGCAGGGTTGTGATTAGCAATGCAACAGGATCAGCGAAAAATCAGTTAGTTTTGAATATGAACTTGCCACTAAGTAAGATCCTCCACGGAAGGGAAAATGAATTGCGCACGCTCTGTCAGGCGCATCATGTAAAATATCTTTTTGCATTTGGCTCAAGTGTTTCAGCTAATTTTTCCGATAATTCCAGTGACATTGATTTGATGGTTGAGATTGATGAAACCGATCCCATTGAGAAAGGGGAGTTGCTCCTGGATTTTTATATGGCACTTCAGGACTTCTTCAATAGAAAGGTGGATTTGCTGACCGACCAGCCAATAGAAAACGCTTACTTGCGTGAAAATGTAGAATCCACCAAAGTACTCATCTATGACCGGGAAGGAGAAAAAGTACTTGTCTGACATTCTAATTGCTGCCCAAAAGGTGGAAGAGTTTACTGCAGACATAAAAACTTTGGCAGACTATGAAGCTGATGCAAAAACCCGGAGTGCCGTAGAAAGGCAGTTGGCCATTATAGGGGAGGCGGTTAACAGGTTTCTCAAAGCCCACCCAAATAACCAGATTGACAATGCCGCGAAAATAATCGGTTTCAGGAACTGGCTCATACATGCTTATGATGCAATTGATAACACCACAGTTTGGGCTATTTTGAAAAGGCACCTTCCGAAGTTGAGGGATGGAAAGGCTGAGGGAATAATTTGCAGCTCCCACTTGCTCTCGTACGCCTCGCGCTCGTTCTTGAACTGCTCCTCCAGCTTCTCGGCCACCTGCTTTACGATGTAGTTGCTTATCTGGTTCATGCTACGTAATCAATTTGGGTATCGCAATTTGCGACACCCAGTTCCTTTAATAAACTATCCTAATCTCGTCAGGCCAGAGTTCAATTAAGGAACCTTCATTAAGGCAGTCTATTAGCAAGTTCACATTATTGCTTAAAGCCATATTAATATTCCGTAACCTCATATTTCCAAGGCGCACCAGAACAAGTCTTGGTGGACGTCCGGTAGTTAAGAAAGAGTAGAGAAAATCAGTGTCCTTAGTTATTACTACCCATCCTTGGGTGGTTGCCATTTCTATGATAAAGCTGTCCGAAGTATCATTTCCATCAGGAAGTTCTCTGGTATGCATAGCCTCATGCCCGGCCTCCTTTAAGATGTTAGCCCAGGAAGGCGGTAGTTGTGCATCTACAATGAACCGCATTAAGCTACTTTGAAGGAGATGTTTTTAAATTGGAGAATCCGGTTAGCGTACGCTATTGCGGCTAAAATGTCCTCCCGCTCAAGGTTAGGAAATTCGGCCAGGATATCCTCAATGGTGTCACCGGCAGCTAAATACTCAAGCAGGCTTTCCACCATCATGCGGGTGTTGCGGATGGTTGGTTTGCCGTGGCAAATGTCAGGATTTACGGTAATACGATTTTGAAGGGACTGATCCATATCTATGCTCTTTCAACAAATTTAGTGGTAATAATGCTGCCAAAAGAATGCCTTTGGCGTCTACCTGTCCGGCTTCGCTGAACTTCTTGGCCAGCGGGTGGTTGGTGTTAATCTTCAGGTTGTACTTCTCGGGGAAGTTGCCCATCATCATTCCGCCACCGGGTTTGCTCATGTCGCTCAACCTGCGGCTAAACCCTTGAAGGGTTGTTGGTGTTGAGCATGCCGTATTTTACGAACTTGTTGATGTCCTGCCACTTCGTCTCGTATGCCTCTCGCTCGTTCTTGAACTGCTCGTCCAGCTTCTCGGCCACCTTCTTCACGATGTAGTTGCTGATCTGCTTCACACTGCGGTCGGCTTGAATAGACGTTTGTTGTCTAACCAAAAGGTTGTAAAATTCCATCAAAATTATTTTTGTGCAGTGGAATCTTGTATTGTTTTACATGCTACATTTGATACCATGAAGCCCCTCATGGCAATAATACTTATCGTGGTTTCAACTTCCCTGTCTGGACAGGAGGTAGGTGGAGCTTTCTACTATAAGTTTAGTAATAACTCTACCTTGGGGAACGGGTATGGTTTTGCTCTCTTGGCTGACTTTCGCTTGAACCCCAACTTAATCCTGGAACCTTCCCTGGGTTTCTTAAGATTTAAAGAAGAAATCATCAGTCATGATGCCATTGGTGGTGTTTCCACAACCACCAAAATAAGAAAATCAGTTTATCCGGGAGTTGCTGTTCTTTATCGTCAGGCATTAATCCAGAACGAACTGGATGTAAGATTTGGGCCTCAGGTTCAATACTTAGCGTTCCTAGAACCTAAACCTGATAAATTATTTGAAGGAGATCCTTTTCACCGATTTGAGTTAAGCCTTCCATTGCTTTTTTCACTTAATAAGGTCGGTTCTTGCCGGTTTTCCTTTCATGCAGGTGTTGTTCCAGGAATAATATTAGGTTCCACTACACACTTCCAGAGAAACCCATTGCTTGGGGAGAAGATTCTTTTATTAGGACTGACCGGAGGAGTGAGATATAGCTTTTCTAAAGATAAACAACCATGAGAACACTAATGATCATAACCGCAGCCCTTTTACTAGCGGGCTCTGGCTGTAAAAAGCAAGAACCCGAACTGAAACTGCCTCCTCTAACCCATGAAGGAAAGAATATTTTAGCCTGTAAAATCAACGGGGAGATTTTTATTGCAGAAGGAGAACCTGGCGGTGGCTGGTCGCAAGATGGGGTGATTTACCGTTTTACGAAAGATAGTGCCATTTATTTAAGTGGCCAAGAAGAGGAGAAACCATTAAAAGCCTATCTATCGTTGAGCTTTATCTATAGCAAAGCTGCGAATGTGTTTAAGCTACTACAATATGAGAAGCGTCATGGTACAGTCATCCTGCCAGTTGACGAGTATGTGTTAGCAGAGTCGGAGTTCAATACCAATGAGGAGCATACGGGTACGGTAACCGTGACTTATTTTCAGGCTGACATTATAGCTGGTACTTTCGAGTTTGAGGCTGTGGATTCAAGGGGAGAATTAGTCCATGTAACTGATGGCCGTTTTGACTTAAAAAAATCCAAATAATCAATAAAATCAATCAAAAATGAAAAGAGTAATTGCCACCCGCTATAATTATTTTTGTTGGCTTTGTAGCAAAAGCACAAGACACTGTTTCAATTGCCTCAAATGGAAGGGCATATCCTGAAATTTTTGACAGCCTCAGTACAGGCTTAATTGAAGAACGCATTCCTTATGGAGTGCTTTATGACCGGGTGTTCCCCTGGAGCAACCTGACGGAATGGAGCGATGGCGACACTATTTCTTCAATGAGGGCAAGGCAGGCATGGTGGGACCTGGAGAACAGCCATGTGGGTACGTTTAGTGAAACCTATCCGGCTATGCGCGATAGCATGTACAATAATGCCCTTAGGAACAGGATACTCATTCCGATGGTCCGTTACAATTTTGCTACCATTGACACCAATGCCTTGAATGATGGAAGGCTCTCATTGGTCAACGGTATCCTTACAGATAATAATCTTACACAGCATCCCTATGACAGTCATCAGGTAACCTTTGCCGCACTGCCTGTTGATAGCATATTTGAAGATACGGAATACAAGCTGGTTTTTGACGAAGCATGGATACTGAACAACACCACAGATGAATTTGCAGAAGTAAAGGTCACTGACCTCACGGATGAAAACCAACCTACTTATTCCCTGGGACTGAATGACATGGTTCCCATAACCTTAAATGACACCGGATGGCACTTACTAAAAATTGAAGCAAAGCTTAGTGGCGGACAAACCTTTACCTCTTATCAGCAAATGCATGTGATGATGAAGCGTACTATTGATGACTGTTCTAATCCGGCTGGCCATCTTGTTGAATCCGACATCCCTTTCCAGGGCTATAATGAAACAGTGGCGACTACAAGTATTGGCAATTATGCCATTTATTACCGCTACAAAGCAGGCAGCACAGAGGAATGTGAGGATAAACTGGAAAAGCCCATAATTATTCTGGATGGGATTGATTTTTTGGACATACGTAGTATTGAAAAATTATATAAGAATGAACTTCAATACACAGATAATGGCTCCACCGTGTATTTGGGTGAAACTCTGCGTTCGTTAGGCTATGACGTGATAATCCTGAATTTTCCTGTCATCGGCAGCGCAGAAACAGAACATAAAACTGAGGTAAAATCTTATACCGGTAGCACTTACAATGGTTATGTGAGCCGGTTAGGCCGTGATGGCGGTTCAGATTATATTGAGCGCAATGCTTTCTTGCTGGTAAAGCTCATCCAGCAGATCAATGATTCATTAACGACTAACGGCAGCACTGAGGAACTTGTGGTAGTTGGACCAAGCATGGGCGGGCAGGTAAGTCGCTATGCGCTGGCTTATATGGAACAAGAGTTTGCGGCTACCACCAATCCGGACTTTGACCACAACACCCGGTTATGGGTAAGTTTTGACAGCCCGCATTTGGGAGCAAACATCCCAATAGGCTCACAACAGACATTGGAATTTTTTGGATACACTGGAGGAAAGCAAGAAGCTGCAAAAGCTTTAGAAACTAAGATACTTTCACCTGCCGCACGCCAGATGCTCATTGAGCAGTTAGATGGGCTAAATAATCAATCAGCATTCCGGCAGAGTTATATTAGTAATCTCACCTCGAACGGACTCAGCGGTTCCAATGGTTTCCCAGTTAATTTGCGCAAGGTTGCGCTCGCCAATGGTTCTGGAACAGGAACGAATACCTCTTTTGCCGGGGCTGAATATCTAAGCATGGAAGGAAGGAAAACGTTTGCCAATATTAAGGTGGTTGAGCTTCATACCAACTATTTGAATAATTATGGGGCCTTGCAGCGCACCATGAAGGCGCGGATTACCATTCCACATTTTTTAGGTTTTACAATGATTACTGAGGAAATATCCTTGACTAATTCTAATCCACGAGGTATAATGGATATAGTTCCAGGGGGAACTTACAATTCCCAGGAAGATTTGAAAGTTCAATTCTCAGAATTTATGGATGAGGAAGGTGTTGACTATACATGGGATACTTACCGGAAAAATCATACTTTTATACCAAGCGTCAGCTCACTGGCATTTATTAATCCGAATTTTAACTGGAGTACCCGCATTGATGATAGGAATCTGGTTTGCAACAGTGAAATACCCTTCGATAATTATTTCTTCGCAGCAACGAATTTGAATGAGGCTCACGTATTTTTGACAAAAGCAAATGCAGATTGGCTAGAACAGGAGATTACAAAAGGTCTTCCTGGATGCGATAATATTTGTACCCATTTATTGACCGGTGGTTCTCAATGGGTATGTTCTGGTTCTAATTATACATTTTCATTAGATGTTGCCGTTCCATCTGCTGTTACGGTACAATGGTCACTGTCTTCTGGCCTTTCCTTGGTTTCCTCCAATAGCAGTTCGGTTACAATAACTTCAAACGGTTATAATCCTTCGGCCGTTATTACAGCTACACTCGTAAATCCATGTGGTGCCAATACGGTAATAACCCGTATTGTCGGTTCAGGTCAACCTAATGCTACTTTTAATTTTGTTCAGGTGGGTAGTACATGCTGGTTTGAAGCAGTGGCATCACCGGTGAATTCCAACTATGTTTATTCGTGGAGTGAAAATGGAACCAACTACACCAACGGGAACCACACTTACGGAGAATTTATTCCTATGACTGGTTCAAATGTTCCAGTTTGGCTAAAGATTACTAATGCCTGTGGTGTTTCTACTTACCAAAAGAACTTCACAGTACAAACAGCACCTTCGGGCTGTATGTGGAAAAAAGATTGGAATACCTCAATCAATACGACAGAAAACAAGGAGATGCCATTGCTTATTTATCCAAATCCCACGTCTGAAAACTGGAACCTTAGCCTTGAAGAAGATGGAGTTAAAGGAATGGACTTACTTGATGGTTTGGGTAGGGTCATCATTAACAGTGTAAGCTACAATGTGAATAATTCTGTTGTCATTCATGGTTCGCATCTAACGACAGGTATTTACTACTTACGTATTCATTGGGCAGGCAGTATTAAAGTTATTAAGTTGATTAAGAATTGAGTAGAAATTAATTTTAGTGGAGTATAAATAAAGGGGAAATGGATCAGAACCATTGTCCCCTTTATTTATTACTGTGATGAATTCGTCCGAATGCAATTCGGACCTACAAGCTGTTAATACTCCGCTGCACAAACTCTGTCAGCTCTTTCCCTTTCAGCATATTCTGGCTTAGCCGCGCCAGGTCAAATGCCTGCTTGGCCAGGGCTTTCTTGTCTGCACTGGCGGTTTCGGAGCCTTTGGCATCTACCAGGCCGGCTTCGCTGAGCTTCTTGGCCAGCGGGTGGTTGGTGTTAATCTTCAGGTTGTACTTTTCGGGGAAGTTGCCCATCATCATTCCGCCACCGAGCTTGCTCATGTCGCTCATCCTGCGCATGAATTCATCGCGGGTGATGACCAGGGGCGGTTCTTCGGGGCTCATGGCTTCGGTCTCTACCGCAAACATGCCCCCCTCTAAATCTCCCCGCTGGGGTGAGACTTTCTCTTCACCCGCCTTTTCTCCCTCCCCCAGGGGGAGGGCCGGGGAGGGGCTGCCATTCACCACCTCCTCAAACAGCGCCTTCACCTTGCTGATCTGCTCTTCGCTCAGGACGCTTTGCTTTTCTTCGCCCTTGTCAATGAGCTTGTCGGGCGTGTCGGCATCCACGCGCTTGATATTCAGCTTCTCCTGGTTGCTTTCCAGCATCTGCACCCCGTGGTTGTCAATCATTTCGCGCAGCACCAGCACATCGAAGTCTTTCTTTTGGGCGGCATCAATGTAGCCGTGCTGTTCGTCAGGGTTGTTGGTGTAGAGCCACACGGTGTTGCCTTCCTTGTCGGTTTGCAGCGGCTTCACCTTTTCGTTGTATTCCTCTATGGTGAAGCGCTTGCCATCGGTATTCTCCACCAGCATAAACTTCTCGGCCCGCTCGCGGAACTTGTCATCGCTGAGCATGCCGTATTTCACAAACATGTTGATGTCCTGCCACTTGCTCTCGTATGCCTCGCGCTCGTTCTTGAACTGCTCCTCCAGCTTTTCGGCCACTTTCTTCACGATGTAGTTGCTGATCTGCTTCACACTGCGGTCAGCCTGTAGGTAGCTGCGGCTCACGTTCAGCGGGATGTCGGGCGAATCAATGACGCCATGCAGCAGCGTGAGGAACTCGGGCACGATGTCCTTCACCTCATCGGTTACGAACACCTGGTTCTGGTAAAGCTGTATTTTGTTCTGCTGTAGCTCTATCTGGTTGGTGATTTTGGGGAAGTACAAAATGCCGGTGAGGCGGAAGGGGTAGTCTACATTGAGGTGGATCCAGAACAGGGGCGGCTGGCTGAACGGGTACAGCTCTTTGTAGAAGTCCTGATAGTCCTGCGCGGTGAGGTCGGCAGGCTGCTTCAGCCAGATGGGGTTGGGGTTATTGATCACCTCGCCCTCAAACTCGATCTCGAACGGCATGAAGCGGCAGTATTTCTCCAGCAGCGTCTTGATGCGTGCGGGCTCCAGGTATTCGTCAGAATCCTTGTTGATGTGCAGTATCACGTCCGTACCGCGCTCCTTCCTCGTTCCGCGCTTTATCTTGAAGTTGGTATCACCCTCGCATTCCCAAACGGCAGGCTTGGCATCCTTCTGCCAGCTTTTGGTCTGCACCTCCACTTTGTCAGACACCATAAACGCAGAGTAGAAGCCCAGGCCAAACTTGCCGATGATCTGCTTCCTGTCCTCCACGTCCTTGTATTTCTCCACGAACTCCTCCGCACTGCTCAGCGCGATCTGGTTCAGGTATTTGTCCAGTTCTTCTTCTGTCATCCCTATGCCGCGGTCGCTCACGGTGATGGTGCGGTTTTCCTTGTCAATGGTCACTTTCAGTTTCAGCTCGCCCAGCTCTTCCGTCAGGTCGCCTTTGCGTGCTATGGTCTCCACTTTCTTGGTGGCATCCTGCGCGTTGCTCACCAGTTCCCGCAGAAAAATCTCCTCATCGCTGTAAAGGAATTTCTTAATAATCGGGAAAATGTTCTCGGTATGTACGTTTAATGTTCCGGTTTTCACTTCTTTTAATTTTAAATTTTGAGTGTTGAATTTTAAATGGGAACGCTGGTTTTTATGATTCTCATGAAATTAATCATGATTTATTTTCATAAGGATCATGAAGATCTGCGTTCTGAATTATTGTTAAAGATCATGACGATCTGCGTTCAGGAGCCTCGGTTGTCAATGACTTTGCCAGTGGGATGCGGGGTGAAATTTTGGCAGTTGGAAGGGATTATTGGCCAGACTTTATTGTTACCCATATGTATCATAAAATGCCTATAAGTGTTACTTGCATGTAACATTATTTGCTTACATTTGCTACCTTAATGTAACACTTATGGAAACGCTTCGTGCCCACCACAACCGATTGATTGATACTGCTACGCCTTCCGTGCTGCAACGGCCGCTGGGCCTGGAACTGAACTGGGGCCTGCGCCTGAGTGGAATTCTCGGCACCAGGGGCGTGGGGAAAACCACGCTTATGCTGAACCACTTAAAGGAAACGCACGGCCGTGATCCCAGCGCACTCTACGTGAGCCTGGACAATATTTATTTCAACTCCAACCCGCTTTTCGATACGGCCAGCGATTTTTACAATTCGGGTGGCAAGTACTTGTTTCTCGATGAAGTACACCGATACCAGAATTGGTCGCAGGAAATCAAGAACCTGTATGATTCCTTTCCTGCTATGAAGATCGTGTTCACCGGCTCTTCCATCCTACACCTCATCCAGGGGCAGGCAGATTTGAGCAGGCGGGCAAGGATTTACCGAATGGAAGGACTGTCGTTCCGGGAATTTGTCAACGCGGAAACCAAGCTCAGCCTGCCGCACTATTCGCTCAGCGATATAACCGGGAACCACGTTTCCATTGCCGGGGAAATCACAGCACAGGTGAAGCCGCTGGCACATTTCCAGGCTTACCTGCAACATGGCTATTATCCATTCTACCTGGAAGATTTGCCTTCTTACCCTGACCAATTGATGGCCACCATCAACCTGGTGCTGGACGTGGACCTACCGCTATGCCGTGCGGTGGACGTGAACAGCAGCCGCAAGCTCAAACGCCTCCTTTACATGATTGCGACAACTGCCCCGATGACGCCCAATGTTTCCAAGATCAGCGCGGGCGTGGAAGTGGCCCGGAAAACGCTGCCGTTGTATTTTGATTATCTGCACGATGCACAATTGGTGAACCTGCTGAGAAGCGCTGGGAAGGGCTATTCGCAATTGGCCAAGCCTGCCAAAATCTACCTGCACAATACCAACCTTGCGTATGCCATCGCGCCCCAAATTCCGGACAAGGGCACTTTGCGCGAAACGTTTTTCCTGAACCAACTGTCCAGCCGGCATACCGTGAACCACACCGACATTGGCAACTTTTTAGTGGATAATTCCATGATCTTCGAGATTGGCGGGAGGTCGAAAAAAGGTACGCAGCTAAAAGATGCTGAGAAGGGCTTTGTCGCTGCCGATGATATAGAGGTGGGGTATGGGAATAAAATACCGCTCTGGCTATTTGGGTTTTTGCGATGAGATAAACTGCCAAAAATGGGAACGCGGATTGGACAGATCAAACGGGTTTTCGCGGATTTTCTTTTTATCCGTGCTTATCGGTTAAATCAGTTCGATCCCGTGTTCCAATCAGGTTTTTGAGGTGACCTTCATTTGACACTAATTTCACTAATTAGCACGAAAATTTGAGTTAATATTTTGATTGCCAAAAAGAAAAGGGCTGGGGGACGCTAATAAATTGTGGGGCGATATACTCCTTATTTTATATGCTGGATTTTTGTCACGGTCTCTTTGCCTGCGGCAGAGAGCCTTACCAAATATTCACCATTTGCCAGGCTGGGTGGTGCCGTATAATGAAAGTGATGCGGGCCGGGTTCCACTTGGCCGACAGGATGGGTGGAGAGCAGCCGCCCCTGCAAGTCATAAATCCTGAACTGTACGTCTGCCGTTTCCTTGAGGTCATAGCAAAAAGTAGTAGCAGACGAAAATGGATTTGGATATCCTGTCATCAGTTCCAGTTCGTCATCCATGGGTACGCAATAAGTGCCGAAGTCGAAGAATTTCAGGAGGAGGTTACCCGAGTTGTTTATTCTGTTTTCAGTATTATTTAGAGACCCACCTCCTGAGGCGGAAACCGACATTAATACATAAATCAGTTGATTTTTTAGGGCTATGTCTCTTACTTCATAATGCACTGAACTGGCAGGATGGAAAGGTAATTCCTTTTGCCACATTATTTCCCCTAATTCATCAATCTTGGTGAGGCCATTTTCCGCAATGGTAAAAACATCATTGTCATTGTTAAACTTTAGATGATTAGGCGCAATGCTATGGAAGCGGTGAGTCCAAATTAAATTCCCGTTTCTCTCAAATTTTGATATTTGTCCTGATGGATAATTATTAATTGCAACTACGGGTTTTTCTTCAAGGTCAAAATACATGGCTCCCCTATAATAATGCTGAAGAAGCGTATCATCATATACCCTTACTGATTGCATATCGCCAAAACGGTTATAAATTCTCATCGTATCATGGTTCATTACAAAAAGATTGGCCTCTTTGTCAAATGCCGCTATTGAGCGCCATTCCGGAATTTCCTTCTCAAACTCCACTTTTCCATCCGGGCCATATATTGTGAACGATGGTCCAATCACGTTTTCTGAAAACAAATAAAAGCGTGTGTCAAAATAACAACCTGCGAACCTTGCCGGGCGAGACCAATATCCTCCTCCGCCTGAAACGCCCCAGCCCCATATAGTGTGGCCTGCATGGTCAATCTGCTTCCATGCATGGCCTCGCCAAATAAAATAACCAGCTTCGTTTTCTTCAAGCAAAATAGGCGTGGTTCCCTTGCTGTTAAAAGATTCCAGCAATTCCCCATCTTTTCTATACCGGAAAATGGAGATGTGGTCCTCTCCTGAGGTTGCCATAAGTAGCTCTCCCTTGTCGGTGATCTGGGCATGGGTTTGACGATCCTTATAGCTCGAACGTGCAAATGCTATATCCGATACATCTTCCCGGTCCCAAACCGTTTCTCCGTTTCTGTTGAGTTTTCTTGTGTAGAGCTTGCCACTCACGCTAAGTGATGGTCCTGTGATATATACCTGGTTTGGCTCATCCGGATGTATGAGTAAACGATCAAGTTTAAGGTCAGAGGTGGATTCACTATAAAAATTTTCCGGGTAAAGAAGTTTTGTCTTGTGAAACGTAGCAATACTGGCTGCCTGATACTGATAACTTTTATAGATATTGAAAACGAGAATTGCTTTATCCCCATTTATATCAAAGATTTGTTGCCCAATTAATTTTATCATCGGGTTGCTTACTGAATACCCATTTGGCAAAGCAAGCTCCGAAGTATAACGATACCCATTTAGGTGATCCACAGTAGTGCTGTAATCCCTGCCAAACGAGTGCGTGAACATTAGCCAAACATTCGAATCTAAATGATAGGAATTGTAAGGAACCACATCAAAGTCAATTAATGAATTTCCAGTCCAGATCGTATCTAATACAATCGGCCCGCTCGCATCCATTCCCAGTATCCGGTAGAAAAAAGTCCTGGGTTGATCTATATAACCGCGAAGGCCAATGGACAATACTCCTTTGTTTTCCTTGATGGCCAGTGGCCAGAAATTATAAGCCGTGTCCTGTAGGTTCCTGGCAAAAACTTTAGTGCCCTGATCATCAAATTTCTCTACGAGTATTTCTGCCAGGGGACCATTGGTGCTCAAAAGAAAAGCGTCTGACTCTTTCAGGGCGAAGTCAACCGGCACATAATTCCATACGTTGGGATACTGAATGTCATAAACCAACTTCCCATCGGTATCAAATTGTTTGAGGCTGTACCCATTGAATGCCTGAGGAAGTGAATCAGAAGTTTGGATCAATACGAAAAAATTACCAGTAGTAGCCACCCTGGCTTTTAGAAGTCTATTTATGGAGTTGCTTTCATGTTTCACGTTTTTGGTGAAGAGCACATTACCGTTTGGATGGATTTTCTCCACCATTAATTTACCCTCATTTGGCGCTGAAAACTGGCTGAAGAAAAAATAGATGTTTCCTGCCTTGTCTACGTGCAATGAGATGTAATCTTCAGGATTGCGCTCCAAAAGTGCCTGGTCATAAAGACGCTTCCACATAATATTGCCGGTAGGCGAGATGTGGGCCAGCAGCAGTTTGTACCCTTCCTCCGGCACATAATATTTCCCGGCCACGGTTGCATAGCCATTTTGGTCCAGTGCTGCTTTGTATCCGATGTTCAGGGCGGGTACTTCACTTTCCAATTGAATCTTATAAATGATACGGCTATCGTCATCTAAAAGAACTGCCATGATGTCGCTCCCGGCTACTTCATTATCACAATAACCAACAAGCGAAACCCTATTACCATTCGGGTCAGCAGACGCATCCATAAACCCGGAGCTTTGCTGCCCTCCGGTATTGCTAATCATTTGTTGCCAAAGGAGTTCAGGCTGACGGAATGGTTGTACCTGTGCTGAGCAAAGGATGGTGACCAATAGGAAAACGGATAGGGACGGGGCTGCTTTCATAATTGTGGCTTGTTTCTTCTACTCAAAGGAAAGCAATCTGGCTGGAAAAAGTGGCTTCCCGGCATTAATATTAAATTCATCGGCAGAACCAGTTAAAAACTAAAAACGCAATTCAAATTCGTTAAATCAGTTCTATCCTCGTTCCATTTGCCCTTATATTTTCAACGGCACTTCCACGCCCACATAATAGTTCCTTCCCGGTGCAGGTTCAAAGAAACGTGCTCCTGCGGCATTGGGAACTACTGAGCCATTATACTTTGCATCCAAAATATTATTGATCCCACCAAAAATTGTGAAGCCAAATTTTTTGAATTGCTTTTTATAACCCAATCTTAAATCTAAAAGAAAATATTCTTCATTTATATAATTATGCAATGGGTCTGTCGCTCCCGGAACTGGGCCGTTGAAGTCGTTGGCGAAATATTCTCCTATCCACTGCGCCTCCAGCGTGGCAAGTAGTCCTTTGGGATGCTTATAGTCAATGCCGGTAAAAAGGTGGTGGGCCGGGACGCCCGGAACTTTATTTCCGGCCAACTGCACGAATTCAGAACCGGTTTCTACATTATAATTATCAAATAAATAATTCATATATGTATAGCTCGCAAAAAATTCAACCATTTTAAAGGGACTCACCGCCAGCCAGCCTTCGAGGCCACGGTTGGAGGTTTCGCCTGCATTGCGGTAAAAGGTTACATCGCTCTGCGTACTGGCTTGGTAGGGAATAAGCTGATTTTGAATTTTTAAATAAAAGGCCGTAAGCCCGCCCTTAAATCTGCCGCTGCTTTTGCGAAGGCCCGCTTCAAATCCCCAAACCGTTTCGGGCAGCAGGTTTTGGTTAAATCCTGCTCCTTGCGGATCATTGCTAAATTCGTTGGCGGTGGGCGTTTGAAATGCCGTGGAATAATTGGCAAAGCTCTCCCAGCCTTTGCTGAACTGATACAGCGCCCCAGCAGAGGGACTTAATTGATTAAAATTAATAGCCGGAGAATTGAGCTGAGATGTTTCATTGTTTATTTTAAATACAAACCAATCCTGGCGAATGCCAGCGGAAAGGGTCAGTCTGTTATTATAGCGATATTTTAATAAAGAAAATAATCCGGCATTATTCACATTTTCGCGTTGCGACAGAACCATTGGTCCTTTCTCTAAAATATCCATCCGGTCTGCCAGGCTTGCAGTGGCCAGTTCCGCGTCAGTAATTCCAGGATTCTCAAATTCCTGCCGGTCATCCGCCTGAAATTCCATATCGAAACCGGCCAGCCATTTCAACGAAGAGCGCCTGCCGGTGGCGAAGCTTTTCTCATACACATTGTGCGTACCCCCCGACCAGCGGCTCAGATCAATGATGCGCCCGAAAATCGGGTTATCCAGCTCGCGGGCAATGCCATAAACCGTGGAGTTGAGGCTTCCCCATTTCCCAAAATCCTGTTTGAGGGCGATGCCGCTTTGGCCCTGCATTACTGCTTTACCGGAAACTTGACGCTGCACAATGCCACGCGCCTGCCTGCGGTTCAACCCCACTTCCTGGCGCGAAAGGCTGCTGGGGTTGTACATGTAAGGCGCGTGCATCATGTTGAGGATGAACGTCAGCCGTGTGGAATTGCTGGGACGATAGTTCACCACACTATTGAGATGGTAGAGCCGCGCCTCCGAAAAATCGCGGTATCCGTTGTAGTTTGTGCCATCCGCACTGATGAGATAGCTGGTCTTGCCCGTATTCCCGGCAAGCTGCAACTGCCCTTTGTAAAAACCGTAGGAGCCAGCCGTCAGCCTGGGAGTAAGCACAACCTCATCGGCAGCGGGGGTTTCAGATTCCATGTAAATAACGCCACCGGCAGCATTGCCATAGAGCGTGGATGACGGTCCGCGCAATACCTCCATGCGGCCAATCCAGCTTGGGTCCACGTTGTTGAGCTGCGTAGTGCCATCCGGAAAAGTGAGCGGGATGCCGTCCAGCACCATCTTTATGCTGCGCACGCCAAACTGCGCGCGGCTGCCCATTCCGCGGATGCTGATGCGCTCGCCCTGCGATAAATTGTGGCGGTTGCTCACAAATACGCCCGGCACCCTCCGCAGCGACTCTTCCAGCGCCAGTGTGGGTTTCAGGAGCTGTATCTCGTCCTGATTCACCAAACTCAGCGAAGCCGGAACTTCATTCGCCATCATTTCTTCGCGCGTGGCCCTGATCTCAGCGGGGGCAAGCTTCAGGGTGTCCACAACGTCCGTCTGGGCACTCAGATTGACAGTTGAGCAAATCGCCATCAGCAAAAAGAGAATCGAGGAATTTTTCATTACCTGAAAACGAGCAAAGCCCTAATCGGTTTCAAAAAGCTTAAATTCATCTTACCCCGGCTATTTTCTTCACCTCCCAAAAAGTGCTTCTTTTTTTAATTCAAAATTCCTAATTCAAAATTCTTAATTTATCAGTCTGTGCGCTCAGATTGGCAGTGGAGCAAATCGCCATCAGCAAAAAGAGAATCGAGGAATTTTTCATTACCTGAAAACGGGTAAAGCCGAAATGGGTTTCAAAAAGCTTAAATTCATCTTACCCCGGCTATTTTCTTCACCTCTCAAAAAGTGCTTCTTTTTTTAATTCAAAATTCCTAATTCAAAATTCTTAATTCAAAAGTGTAAACCCAGCAACCGCAAAATAATGAGAAGCTGCCCCGAATGGTAGGCGGAATGCTCTGTAATTAATATTGCTTCCCGCAGCAACGTCTGCCCGGAACCATGAGGAATCGGAGAAAAAAGATTGTTTTCAGAATTTAATAAATAATCGCAAAAAGCCTTTCGGTCATTAAAATATTGCGCTTTCAGGTTGTTCCAGTCGGCCTCGTTGTCGGGTGCTTTTTTGCCAGGCCAGTAGCCTTCCGGCCATTTGGGTGCTTTATAATCCGGGTTTCGGCAAAATTCAAGAATGTCATTTTGTGCAAACCAGGTA
Organism: Bacteroidia bacterium; assembly: GCA_040880525.1. Taxonomy (NCBI): domain Bacteria; kingdom Pseudomonadati; phylum Bacteroidota; class Bacteroidia; species Bacteroidia bacterium. The sequence goes on along the minus strand of JBBDIG010000016.1, from coordinate 28,023 downwards.
TGATAAAAAAGCTGGTAAAAGGAATAAGGGACACCTTGAGGAATGATACCCGTTTTCTCAAAGGAAATCTCCTTCAGCATTTCTTCCATGGGCATAAAAGCATCCCCGCCTTCAATATGCTTTGCCAATTGTTTCCGCAGCAATGTTTCCGTGTTTTCGTCCATTTTTCTATTGTTTTCGTTTAAATTATTAATTAAAATTAGCAGTGTAAAATTAAAAAGGAATATCCTGGATTATGCACTTCTTTTTGCAATGGATTTTGCCACTCGTTTGCTGTTGGTCTCTGTAGACTTCGTTGCTTTTTCCACCATCTGTGAATTGTTTGAGATGATTGCACGGGCCATTGCATTTACCTTCGCATCTGCAACGTACAAGGAAAATGACGGAAGAGCAGTTTAGCAACATTATGCGCAAGTATATGCCTGAGGCAGGGTTATCCCCCGCCTTCAGGTTATTTTACGAGCATTCCTGCCAGTTTAAGATCAGCCGGGCACGCAAGAGCAAGTATGGCGATTTCCGGCCATCCTTCCGGGGGCAGCCGCATCGCATTTCCGTGAACCACAACCTCAACCCTTTCCTCTTCCTCATTACATACATCCATGAATATGCGCACCTGGCTACCTGGAAACTTCACGGACAAAAGGCCAAACCTCATGGCACGGAATGGAAGGAGCAGTTTAAGGTACTGATGCAGCCATTTTTCCAGGCCGAAGTATTCCCCCAGGACGTAACCCGCCAACTACAGGCGTATATGCTGAACCCGGCAGCGGCCAGTTGCACTGACGTGAAGCTACACCGCCTCCTCCGCAATTATGACGGAGCCATAAAGCGCCTCCCCACGCTGGAAGAGTTGCCGGGCTCCTGCCATTTTGAGTGGCATGATGGTCGCATTTTCCAGAAAAAAGAAAAGCTGCGAAAGCGGTATCGCTGCATGGAAGTGGAAACCAAACGGCTCTATTTATTCAGCCCGCTGGCGGAGGTAAAGCTGCTTGATTTTTGACCAGCGGCCCTTCACGTGTACCTAATCCCCGCTATGACTGGCAAATTCCAGCTTTCTCTTCTGTTTTTTATTTTAATTAGTCTTTCGCTTTTTTCCCAAACCAGAGATGTGATGGAGATTAAAAGCGCTAAGGTGCTGGAGTATGTTTCGCGCGGTGGCAAGGAGGTGCGGATGCTGACTGGTAACGTGGTGCTGAAGCAGAAGGACATGATCCTCCATTGCGACAGCGCTTACCAAAACATTACGGCCAATACCATTGAGGCTTACGGAAACATTCACATCGAACAAGGCGACAGCATTGACCTCTACGGTAAGCGGCTGGACTATGACGCTACACGGAAGTTTGCCGTGATCTCTGACGATGTACGGCTCATGGATCGTGAAATGGAATTGCGAACCGAAAAGCTTTACTACGATGTAGGACTGAGCCAGGGCTATTACCTCGACAGCGGTATTATTTACAGTGATGAAAATACGCTCACCAGCGACCGCGGATATTATTATTCAACCTCGCAGGACCTCTATTTCCGGCACAATGTGAAGCTGGTCAATCCGCGGTATACCATGAACTGCGATACATTGCGATATCACATTCCCACCAAAGTAGCTTATTTCTACGGGCCTACCCATATCCTCAGCGATAGCAATGCACTCTACTGCGAAAACGGATGGTATAATACCGAAACTGACAGAGCGCGCTTTGGGCAGAACGCCAGTCTCAAGAGCGGAGCACAGGAACTATATGGCGACAGCCTGTTCTATGATAGAAATCGCGGCCTGGGCCGGGCCGAAGGAAACATCACGCTTTTGGATACGGTGGAGAAATTCAGGATCAAAGGAAACTATGCCAAGCATTTTGAGTATTCCGAAGAAACATTCATTACAAAAAAAGTTCTGGTGGTGAAGCCATTTGAAAAGGACACTTTTTTTATGACCAGCGATACGCTGTGGGCCGCTTATGAAACCGATTCTGTAAAAACGGTGGATTCACTTGCTGTGCCTGACAGCCTGGTGCGCTACCGCGTACTGCGCGGATATTATGATGCCCGGTCCTTCAGCACAGATTTCCAGACTGCCTGCGATTCGCTCGTCTACTCATTCCGCGATTCGGTGATTGACCTCTACCACCTGCCTGTGTTGTGGTTCGACAAATTCCAGGTGACTGCGGAACACATCAAAATATTTACGAGAAACAACAACGTGCAGCGCCTGGAAATGACCAAAGATGCCTTCATCATTTCGCCCGAAGATTCCATCCGCTACAACCAGATAAAAGGCAAGGACATGACGGCCTGGTTTCGCAACAATGAAATGTATCAGGTAGACGTATATGGCAATGGCCAGAGCATCTATTTTGTGAAAGATGAAAAGGATAAATACATTGGTGTAAATAAAATCGAGAGCAGCGATATCCGGATAGGTATTGACAGCAATCAGGTGAGCCAGATCACTTTTCTTAAAAAACCGTCAGGAGACATGAACCCCTTAATGCAGGTGGCAGCCGCAGACCTGAAGCTGAAGGGATTTGACTGGCGGGAGGAACTTCGGCCTCTTTCCGTAAGATCACTGGTCGGTGAAGATTACAGAGAAGATAGTACTATGGGATCCATCCCTCCGGAGACTAAAGAAAAAGAATTAAAAGAAAAGGAAGAAAAATTGGAGCAGCCATCCACTCAAAATGCTAACCCTCTGTTGAAATTCAGGAAAGGCAGAAAAATGCAGAGAGAATCCTTAGAAAAAACTGAAGAAGAAGAAGAGAATGCTTCAGAGGAAGAGGTGAAGGAGGAATAGCCGCGTGGAATTTCAAATTTTCATTCCTTAATTATGTTTTATCTGAAAATTAAAATACCAATTAAATCTTGCTGAATTCTTTATTATTAAAATTAAAGGTTTTTATTGTTAATTTAATATAAAGACGCTCAAATTTTCTGGCATTTGCTTTTTAGCCAAGCCCGCCCTGCTCAATAGCGTAAGGTTTAAACACTACGCTATTGAGCAGGTTATTGATAAACCAATTTATTACAAAGGAATCGTAAACACGTATAGGGCTTTATTCTTTTTCAAATTCATAACTCAATTTCTGAGCAGCGACTTCTCCATCCAATTCTTCCGCAGCAGTTTTCCCGGTTTCTTAACCTCCAGGAACCAATAGCCAAGGATGGCACAGGTAACACCTACCACGGAACCGGCATATACATCCACAAAAAAATGCTGGCCGAGGTAAATTCGCGAATAACCTACCATCACAGCAATTAAAAAACAAAGGATGCTTACGGGCGGCCGCTTAATAACCAGCGCCAAGAAAGCAAATATCGCAAACCCGGTGGCTGTGTGGCCGGAAGGAAAACTGTGATAGCTGTGAAGTTCCAGGCCCTCAATGACGTTAAAATCAGGCGCTTCAGTGAGCACCCGGAACGGGCGGTGGCGACCTTCAAATACGAAATTCTTGAGCAGTTGTGCAACAATTCCCGTGATAATAAATGTAATCCCGGCAGCAATGGCGAGCCGGTACCGCACAAACAACAGCATTGCCGCCACAAAGAACGACAAGAGGCCATCCCCAAGATAAGTTCCGTAGTAAAAAAAGTCATCCCAAAAAGGCGCGTTCAGGCCGTGGATGCTGAAAAACATTTCCTTGTAATCATAAAATCCCATCGCAATGGCCGTAAAGAGCAACAGCAAAAAGTAGGGATAAAAGAAAAAAGGATGATCATGGATCACATCCCGAAGGCGGGGAAGCCGGATGTTTTCAGGATTGTCAGCCATTGGAATTTCATTTTCCTGTAAATGCCGGAGTACGCTTTTCGAGGAATGCTGTGGTGCCTTCCTTAAAATCGGCAGTGCCAAAGGAGCGGCCAAATTCCCGGATCTCGTCCTGGAAACCGGTATTTCCACCTTCTTCACAAGTGTTTACAAGGGCAATGATGCGCCCGATGGCCAGTGGCGATTTACTGCCAGCCTTGTCGAGTATTTCCCTGCATTTGTTCATTAACTCATCCTGTGTCACCACATGGTTTACCAGGCCCAGCCGCAGGGCTTCATCCGCCTTTATCATGTCTCCCGTGATCAGGAACTCCAGCGCTTTCGTGCGGCCAATAAGGCGGGTAAGACGCTGGGTGCCACCATATCCGGGGATGACGCCCAGGTTTACCTCCGGTTGCCCAAAGCGGGCATTTTCGCTGGCCACGCGCAGGTGGCAGGCCATTGCCAGTTCGCAGCCTCCGCCCAGAGCAAAACCGTTAACAGCCGCAATAATGGGTTTGGAGGCGTGCTCAATTTTATCAAAAACATGATGGCCGGTGGCTGACAATTCCTCTCCTTTCGCTTCCGAGTAATTGGCGAATTCAGCAATGTCTGCTCCTGCAGCAAAGGCTTTTGGGCCCTCCCCGGTCAGGATCATTCCATGCACCTCTTTATTGTTTAGTCCGCTTTCAACCGCTTCTTTAATATCGCTGATCACCTGGCGGTTCAGCGCATTCAATTTGTCAGGGCGGTTAATAGTTATGGTTAAAATACCATTAACGATCTCAGTTTTCAGTGTAGACATCTATTGTGTTCGATTTTAATTTTTAAGAATTGAAATGCGCTCCAAAGGTAGCAGTGGAAAGCATAACGACTTTAAAGAAAGGCTCAGTGGGTTCTGTTGGATGCCACCCAATTGCGGATATACTGCACGATCTGATCCATCGGAGTGCCAGGCGGGAAGAGTTTGCCAACGCCCATTTCGTGCAATTTTTCACTGTCCGCTCCGGGAATAATGCCTCCCCCGGTGAGCAGCACATCGTTCATCCCGTTTTCTTTCATCAGCTTAATGATGCGGGGAAATACCGTATTGTGCGCCCCGGATAAAATACTAACGCCAATGGCATCCACGTCTTCCTGAATGGCCGCATTCACCACCATTTCTGGCGTTTGCCGAAGGCCGGTATAGATCACTTCCATGCCTGCATCACGCAGCGCCATGGCAATTACTTTAGCCCCGCGGTCGTGGCCATCCAGCCCCACTTTAGCCACCAATACCCTGATGGGCCTGTCCATTGTCATACTCAGAATACTTTAAATGAGGGGCGAAGGTATTTTTAAAAAGAGATAGTTGAGAACAAATGCGAAAGGTTCAATATCTTTTACGTTCCATGAAAAAGCTGTTATAATTTATTTGTGATCATTAAAACCACTATGATTTTCAGCATTTTATACGGAATACATGATTATCAAAAATATCAATAAAAAAACCCCGCTCACTTTTCAGGGAACGGGGTTTACCATGAGATACTCAAAACCAATTGATTAAACAGAATAATCTTGCGCTTGTGCTAATTCGTTCTGAAGTTTTTTATCAAATACATGCCGTGAAAGAAATTCATTTATTTCACTGTCAGAAACGGTGCATTCAATTTCACCAAGCGAATTGAGCCGCAGTTCGAACCCCTGTAGCTCGGAATGTACTTTAGGAGTTTCAGAAAGTTCAGTGTGTCGTTTTCTTGTCATATCGTAGTGTTTTTTGTGGTGTGATTTAATTTCCAAAATCTGAACCCACCAATTCCGGGTTCTATCTTACACAGATTGAAAAGTTGTCCGAAGGGTTGCGTTTGCTGTTCAATTATTTGATTTTCAAGTAACCATTTTGCTCAGGCACCTAATCACAGGGCCTTGATCTACTTTTGCCGGAAACGCCATTACTGATTTTGACACCGGTTACCAAAGCTTATTTCCAGTTGCACATTTCAGTTTTCCTGGTTGGCTTCACCGCCATCCTGGGGAAGCTTATTTCGCTTGCTGAAGGGCCTCTGGTTTGGTGGCGACTGCTTTTTACGTGCCTGAGCCTGCTCCTCCTGCCCCGTATCTGGCGCGAATGGAAATTGCTGAAGCGAAAAACCTTCTGGTCATTGGCGGGAATAGGAGTGCTGGTAGCCATACACTGGCTCACCTTTTACGGATCAATAAAATATTCCAATGCCTCCATTGCGCTCATTTGCTTTTCCACCATTACCATTTTCACGGCTTTTTTAGAACCCCTTGTTTTCCGGAAAAAAATAAAACGGATGGAGGTGTTTCTTGGCGCCTTGGTGATTGTGGGTATTTACATGATCTTCAGGGTGAGCGGAGAATACGTTACCGGTATTGTACTGGGAATTATTGCGGCATTTCTGGCGGCCGTGTTTACTATTTTTAATAAAAAGGTGGTGGGGGAGGCAGGCCCGAATATGATCACTTTCATTGAGCTGTTCTCTGGCTTCGTCTTTCTGAGTTTGCTGATGCCGTGGTACCTGCAGGTTTTTCCGGAAGCGGACTTTATGCCTGTGAAGGTGGATTGGATTTACCTGCTCGTGCTGTCCCTGGTTTGTACTACGCTCGCTTACAACCTGGGACTGAAGGCGCTTAAACATCTTTCAGCCTATATCTCCAATCTGGCGCTGAATCTGGAACCGGTCTATGGGATCATTCTGGCCTATCTGGTATTGAAAGAGGGAAAGGACCTGCCGCTGGAATTCTACTTCGGTACTGCAATCATCCTCCTGGCGGTATTTGGCCACGTGCTGAGCGGGCGTCTGATGAAGCGAAAAAGGCCGCAAATTCTTTAGCTGTCAGCACGTTCAGCAGGAGGGCGAATATTGTTTGGAGCTTTATCCATATCAACTTCGAAAAGCTCCATTTCATTCAATTCCCCCACATGATGCGTGACGAAATCTCTCACGTCTTTAATTGAGGGAGCTTCCCAGAGGCAGGTAGCAGTAGTGCCGTCCTGATTCGGCAAAATGCTGTGAAGTTTGATATGAGCCGGAAGGTCGGCAACCGAACTTCTTGCACGTTCCCAGAATTCCCCGGGCTTGTGAATTTTGTGATAAATCAGGATGTACATAGTAGAGGGTTGTTTTTGGTGAAACAAATAATCTGCCCTCTTTTTTTGATTCCTTTCTTCATGATCCACCCAGCCAAAACCCAATGATGGATGTTTGCCAAAGTTACCATGAAAATGAAAGTATAATAAGTAAATAATAATAGATTACATTCTGTTTAATTAAATACTAAATACCTGACTTACATCTTGTAAGAAATATGACTCAGAAAGCAGTACGCTGCCTTTTCATGCTTCATAGATTGCGCACCTTTATGCCTTTAAAGCAGTAGCTGCAAAGCCGCAGAGTTTATAGAGCATCCGTGCTCCGACATTAGCATCCCACTCATTCTGGCCAGGTGAAACTTCGCACAAGTCAAAACCAATAATCTGGCGACCGCTTTTTACCAGCGTTTCCAGCAGAAAAACTGCTTGTTCAAATGAAAGTCCTCCCGGAACGGGCGTCCCGGTATTGGGGCATAAATGGGGTTCCAGCGCGTCAATATCAAAGCTGATATAAACTTTCTTCTCCAGGCTCTCAACGATCTCATCGCAGCAATAGGCCCAGGACTTCCCCCTGAATAATTGCTCCTTTTGCGCAGCATCATAAAAGACCTTTATGCGGCCCTCCGCTTTTTTAATTACGTCTGATTCTCCCTGAGAAATATCCCGGATACCTACCTGAACCAGGTTTTCGATCGCTGAGATCTTCAGGGCATTGTGCATAATAGAAGCGTGAGAGAATTCAAAACCCTCATAGGCCGGACGCAGATCTGCGTGCGCATCAAGTTGCAGGACAGAATATCCCGGATGCTGAATAGCCAGCGTGCGCATCAATCCCAGCGGAGAACTGTGATCCCCGCCTGCAATGCCCACAAGCTTCCCTTTGCTGAGCCATTGCCGCGTCACATCCTCAACATCATCCACCATCTCCGAGCAGCCTTCATTGATCTTCTCAAGTTCCAGCGAAAAATCACTCGCGGATGTCTGCATTTTTCCGGATTCCAGCGTTTTAATGTACGGCTCAGCGAGAAGCCTCAACTCAGCATTTCGTTGTTCCCACAGCGGTTGAATGGCATCCATCGCAAATCCATGTTGCCATGCCTTGCCAAAGTGAAAATCATGCAGGTCAATTTGCTGTGAGGCTTCCAGAATAGCGGCAGGCGCATGGGCAGTACCGGCACCATAAGAAACTGTTACTTCCCAGGGAACGGGCACTACCACCACCGTAGATTCGGCAGGCGTAAAGGGCAGTCCGAAAAGGCCCTTTGCTTCCAGTCCATTAAAATCAGGATTGAAGGATGCAAGTTTTTCCTCACGTGGCGTTTTTGCCATCAGAATTCCTGTTGCTGCAGTTCCTCCATCATTTCCCTGATTTCATCATGGAAGAAAATATTGCTGATCAAGGATAGTAGAACAACTATTACGCACAGGATAAGACCAATAATAGCCACCACCTTTCCTGCCTTCAGGTTGTTGTAGGAACTGACTGTAAATCTTTCAGGATGTGCTTCATATTCCTTTTTGCCACGGGAGGCCATAAAAATGGCTGCGATAGCAGGAATGATCCCGATGCCCCAGCACCAGCAGGTGACAATGGACACGATGCCCAATATCAGCACAGCCGTGGAATTGGGCGTGGATTGTTGTGGAAATGTAGCTTCAGGGCGAAGGATCGTTTCGTCAGCCATAATAGTTAAAGGTTTATGAGTTGGATAATTTTCAATATGTAGCCAGCCATTAAAATGGTGGTTGAGATGAGAAAACTTGCGACAAGGTACTTCAGGCTTCCCGGGAAGGGCCTTAAAATGTGCGTGATTAAAAGCAGCAACATGATAATGGTGGGAATGAGCGCAGGATACAGTATAATGCTCTCAGTAATTTGACCCTGTATCAGCGCAAGAAATGACCGCTGCATTCCACATCCCGGGCAAGGGAGATGAAAATGCTTCAGAAAGAAGCAGGAAAACAAATGCTCATTAAGCCATTTGATCATGGAGAGACGGTTTTCTTATTACTGCGAAACTAAGATTCCAACTCATTCTAAAGCAAATATTCTGGTTTTTGATCTAAAACCACCAGTAATAACTACAGTTCAGTCTTACTGGTCAATTTATTTACTTTGCACTCCATTTTTTTAAACTACTAAAATAGATGAGTTACGATAAGATTGCAGGTTTGCTGGGCAAGGATTCCGAAAAACTGCTGAACCATGTGAGCAGCACAATAAGCAAAGATTTGCTGCACCTTCCTTCCCCCAACGTTGTGGAAGAGCGCTTTAAGGATTCAAACCGCAGCGTACAGACATTGCGAAATCTGCAGGCCATTTATGGCCATGGCCGCCTGGGCAATACAGGGTATCTGTCCATTCTTCCTGTTGATCAGGGGATAGAGCATTCAGCAGGCGCGTCTTTTGCGCCAAATCCCATTTATTTTGATCCTGAAAATATTGTGAAGCTTGCAATAGAAGGCGGCTGCAATGCAGTGGCTACCACTTTTGGCGTTCTTGCCAATGCTGCCCGCAGATATGCCCACAAAATCCCTTTCATCGTGAAGCTGAACCACAATGAATTGATGACCTACCCGAATAAATACGATCAGATCATGTTCGGATCGGTAGATGATGCATGGAACCTGGGAGCCGCAGCCGTGGGGGCTACTATTTATTTCGGCTCTGATGAGTCCTCCCGCCAGATCGTGGAGGTGGCCCAGGCATTTGAACGTGCCCATGAGTTAGGATTGCCCACCATTCTCTGGTGCTATACCCGAAACAATGCCTTTAAAAAAGAGGGTACGGATTATCATACCTCGGCTGACCTTACCGGGCAGGCCAACCATTTGGGAGTTACGATTCAGGCGGATATTATTAAGCAAAAACTCCCTGAGTTAAATGGCGGGTACAATGCATTGAAGTTTGGCAAAACGCATAAGAAAGTTTATGATGAGCTGTCATCTGACCATCCGATTGACCTTTGCAGGTATCAGGTGGCCAATTGCTATATGGGCCGTATCGGGCTTATCAATTCAGGCGGAGCTTCCTCAGGCGCATCGGATATGGCTGAAGCGGTGTTTACTGCCGTGGTGAACAAACGGGCAGGCGGCAGTGGTTTAATCTCCGGCCGCAAGTCTTTTCAGCGCCCTATGAAGGAAGGCGTGGAATTGCTCAATGCCATCCAGGATGTATATCTGGAGAAAAAAATAAGCATTGCCTGATCTCAGAAGACGATAACACGAGCACCCACATAAAATGCAACCGGGCAGAAACAGGCACTCCTAAAACTGGCCGGCTGCAATATATTATTTCATCAACCGAAATCATACTATGAGCTGGTTTAAGCGAGTAAAAGAAGGTATTGTAACTGCCACCAAAGACAAAAAGGAGACGCCTGACGGTTTGTGGTCAAAATGCCCTGCCTGCGACAGCCGCATCACCACAAAGGAATTGAAAGACAACCTTTACGTATGCAGCGCCTGCAACTACCACTTCCGTATCAATTCCATTGAATATTTCCAGATACTATTTGACGATCAGGAATTCCGGGAGTTGAACAAGGATCTTGCTTCAGCCGATCCCCTGCATTTTACCGATAAGAAGCCATATAATGAACGGCTGAAGGAGGCGCAGGCCAAGTCGCATCTTACGGATGCAATCCGCACCGCGCACGGTAAACTTAACGGGGTGGATATTGTGGTGGGTGCCATGGACTTTTCATTTATCGGTGGATCTATGGGCGCAGTGGTGGGAGAGAAAATTGCCCGGGCCATAGATTTTTCACTAAAGAAGAAATTTCCTTTTATCATGATCTCCAAGTCGGGTGGGGCCAGGATGATGGAAGCCGCTCATAGCCTGATGCAAATGGCCAAGACCTCTGCTAAGCTTGCGCTGCTTGACCGTCAAAAGATTCCGTACATCTCCATTCTTACGGATCCGACTACAGGCGGAGTAACGGCATCTTTTGCGATGCTGGGCGATATTAACATTGCCGAGCCGGGAGCGCTAATTGGATTTGCAGGCCCGCGTGTAATTAAAGAAACCATTGGACGTGATCTTCCCAAAGGTTTCCAGAGCTCAGAGTTCCTGCTGGAGCATGGATTCCTGGATTATATTGTGGACCGGAAGGATCTGAAGGATAATCTTTCCACTATGCTGGGCCACTTTGGCGACAGCAAGGTGAAGGCGAAAACAGTGAAAGCCATTAAAGCGCGTGAGAAGGCAATCGCTGTGGCATAAACACAAAAGTGTTTTCAGCAATTCCGTTTTTCCATCAGGAGCTCCGTCCTTCAGGTCGGAGGAAATGAAATGCTCCAAACCGCTTGCAGGGCTTTAGCCCTTTCCGGTATTCCCGTGATGATATAAAAGGGCTGAAGCCCTGAGCAAAGGAGTGTTCGTTTTTTTACCCTTCCCTGAAGGACAGGGATACTGATATGAAGCGTCATTAAAATTGAAATGTGGGAGCTATACGATATTTCAGAAAAAGGGAACTATCCACCAGAAAACCGGAATATCAAGGTCTATTTAGAGTGATCTTTTAAAACCTGAATTTTCTTGGAGGGTATCCTCAACTTCAATTGTCTCAGCATTAAAATCAACAAAATAATTGCCGGGACAATCATGAGAACTTTTGCTATTTTATTTCTTACGGGTTTATTCTTTTTCCAGGCGCAAGCACAGAAAGTAACCCAAACCGTTCGCGGTGTCGTGCGCGATCTGGATTCCCGCTCAGGTTTGATCGGGGCACATGTGCAGGTACTGAATTCTGATCCCCTTATTGGGACAATTACTGACCTTGACGGAAATTTCGTTCTTGAAGAGGTGCCTGCGGGCAGGATCAATATAAGAGTTACCTATCTGGGATACGAGGAAAAAGTAATTCCCAACATCCAGGTAGGTGGCGGCAAGCAGGTGGTACTGGAAATAGATCTCCGGGAATCGCTGGTGATGCTGAAGGCTGCAGAAGTAACTGCCACCAAAGACAAATCGGAGGTACTGAATGAAATGGCGCTGATCAGTGCCCGCACATTTTCGGTGGAGGAAACAAAGCGATATGCCGGCAGCTTTAACGATCCGGCACGAATGGTTTCATCCTATGCCGGGGTAACGGGCGATGCTCAGGGCGATAATGATATCATCGTCCGGGGAAACTCGCCTAAGGGCATCTTGTGGCGGCTGGAAGGCGTGGAGATTCCCAATCCTAATCATTTTGCCAGCGAAGGCGAAACCGGTGGGCCAATCAATGCTCTGAACAGTGCAATGCTTGCCAATTCTGATTTTTATACCGGGGCTTTTGCACCCGAATATGGCAATGCCTATTCCGGGGTTTTTGATATGAAATTGCGCACCGGAAATAATGAGGAGCGGGAATATTCAGTAAGTGCAGGCGTGATAGGGATTGATGCCACGGTAGAAGGACCCTTTGCTAAGGGCGGCAAATCTTCATATCTGGCCAACTACCGCTATTCCTCGCTCGCAATTCTGGACAACCTCGGACTGGTAGATTTCCAGGGAATTCCGAAATACCAGGATGGCTCGTTTAAGCTTATGTTTCCCACTAAAAATGCCGGTATTTTTTCTGTTTTCGGTCTCGGAGGCAAAAGCAATATTTTTCAGCAGGATCAGGATGAAGATAATGAGAACCTGATACACGCCAATTCAAATTACAAAGCCGGGATGGGCGTGGCGGGTATTAATCACTTTTTCCCTATTAATGAAAATTCATATTTACGCAACACTTTTTCAGGCTCAACCAATGGCAGCGGCTTTGACTATAAGGAACTGAAAGATGGAGAATTAGAATTGAAATATGACGATTATTTAAATAAGTATACCTGGCGGATGGCTTCTACTTTTAATACAAAACTCAATGCACGCCATAAATTGCAGATCGGAGCCATTTACTCGCTGCATCAATTTGATTTCAGATCGCGATATTTTGACGAAGACAAAGGAGGAATGGCCAACCTGCTGGATCAGTCTGGAAATGCCGGGCAGCTTCAGGCATTTACAAGCTGGAAATTCCGCATAGCCGAACAACTAACTTTGGTGAGCGGGGTGCATTATATGCAGTTCATGATGAACAACACAAACTCCATAGAACCACGGACAGCATTGAAATGGCAGTTAACTGAAAAGCAGTCATTAAATGCAGGTTTTGGTATTCATAGCAAATTGGAATCGCTTACCACCTACTTTTCTATTGATAGCCTCGGAAGAAAACCAAACCGGGATATTGACTTTGGGAAAGCCGCGCATTATGTGCTCAGTTACGAAAATCTTTTGCACAAGAATCTTCTGGCAAAAGCAGAAGTTTATTATCAGCATCTTTATCATATTCCCGTGGCTAATAGTTTGGACAACCCCTTTTCATTAATAAATTCATCAGAAGGGTTTACCAACTTCCCACTTGTAAATGAAGGCGGAGGAAGGAATTATGGCCTTGAACTTACGCTGGAGCGTTATTTTACCAAGCGTTATTTTTTCCTTGCCACAGCTTCTCTCTACAATTCAGAATACAAAGCCCTGGATGGTAAATGGCGCCAATCGGTTTTCAACGGAAACTATGTAGGCAATCTTCTCTTTGGAAAAGAATTCAGCCTGGGCGATCACTCAAAGAACCGCACACTTGGTATCTCCGGGAAAATTACTGCGGCAGGTGGGAAAAATCATACTCCGGTAAATATGGAAGCCTCCGTGCATAAAGGCGAAACCGTTAGGGATGAGAATAATTATTTAGGGGCAAAAGCAGAGGATCTCTTTATGGCTAACCTCGTGGTGTACTACCGGAAAGAAAGGAACGCACTACCCATGAATTCCGCTTCGATGTGCAGAACGTAACCAACAGCCAGGCGAAACTTTATGATTATTATAATGCCCGCAAAGGTGAGGTAGAATATGCTTATCAGTTGCCTTTATTACCGGTGATGTATTATAAGATTGAATTTTAGTTTTTTTAGTCAGGAAGAGAACCGGCCACGGAAATTATAATACGGGAACTGCCGGTTCTTTTCCTGTTTATTTTATTCATTTAAAATTTGGTTCTGCCGGGATTTGCTTTTTAGCCATTGATATATACTCCACTATTTTTATAGCAGAACCTTAATTTGAAACCCAATCCGGCCAGATGATTTTTAATTAAACAAATAATAATCCGGCTATAAATTAAAGAGCACTAAAATTATGAATTCGCCTCTGCCTGCCCTTTCATTCTGTCAGATTTCACGTTCATTTCTGCCAGGCTCTTGCGGACATCCTTATAATTTTCCCAGTTGAACGTTTGCAAAAACTCACCTGCGTAAATAGCTCCGTTTTTAAAGAGGTCAATTTTGGCTTCATCGCTAAGGTAAAAGTCCAGCCAGTCGTGGTTTCCATAGCGGATGATGGCGATGAGGTGGCGGTAGTCAGGATTCTTTTGCAGGAAAGTGTAGTCATGTACATTGCGGATCGAATCGAAAGTGGCGCCCGCCATCTGTGGAAACTTGCTGATGTTATTGGGAGAAACGCGATCTACTCCGAGCTTAACACCAAAAGTTGGCGCGGTAGGCACAGAATTGAAATTGTGGAATAAGTCAATTGGAAAGTTGCTCATCATACCGCCATCAATAAAAAATACCTCCTCAGGAATATTTCCAAGGAAGCCTGATTTTTCCTTCCACTTATCCCGCTGGCCGGGGCCTGTGGGAATATTCTTCACACGGAACGGATGGAAGAACAGCGGAATGGACATTGAGGCACGGATAAAATCTGCCGGGTTTACGGCCTCCGGATCTGCCCAATAGAGGTCAGCCATTTCCGGAAAGGTGGTTTTTGTGGAAGTAGTAATATCAGCGGAAACAAATCCAAGCCTCTTATAATTTTTGTAAGGTTCGTTATTCCGGATGTTGCGAAGGCCGGCAGGCATTTCCTCCCGGATCCTGTTGAGGTCGGCCATCGTATGGACTCCTTTCTCCCTAAGCATTCCTGATAGCCATTCATGGAAATTATCGCCAGGGTTCAGCCCGAAATCTTCATTGAAATTATCAATTACCTGCCATCCCTTCCACATCATTTTTATGGTCTTTGACTTTTCAAGCAGGGCTTTTACAAAGTCTTTGGCGTCATTGTCGCCATCCACCAATTCGCCCAGGTTTTTGTTGGCCAGCTTCTCAGTGATCCAGGCAGATTTGCGCTCATTGATGGGGCCGGCAGCCGCCATCAGCATCGCATTGATTGACCCGGCTGAGGCTCCGCCCATCTTCAGGAAGCGGATCCCCATCTCCTCCAGCACATAAACAAATCCTACCAGGGCGATGCCCAGTACACCCCCGCCTTCCATTACAAGGTCTACGTACTGAAGGCCCTCATCATCTGCGATGTCTGTAAATTTCTTCTGCCGGATGCCAGCTTTCTTTAAGCTGTCTATGACTTTCAGCACTTCTGCATGTTCCGTGAATTGTGTCGCTTTCATGGTAAATTATTTAGGTTTTGAAATGTAATGATCATTTTGATCGTCAGGTAAATGTAGGGAATGGTTTGAATTTAATGCTGACCTTTGGTTGGGAACAAAAATATTTTTTGAAGGGATCCAAAACAATGAATCAGTGAGCGAATAGAAATAATTCTGATTTGGCTGGTCAACAATGAATTTGGCTTAGCTTGAGGATATACGATCGTTTTTATTGAACAAATTATTCTTCAATAGAATCTGCCACATCTGGTTTAATAAATGTTAAAGTTAAAATACATTTACCATTAAAATTGAACACGTGGTTTTTGAGCATTTTTAATCCTAATTTAATACAGGAAATGTCAATGTGGCTTAGGAACTTGTGAAACCCAAACCATGAAGCCTTGAGGAGCGAACCCGGACTTTATGAAAATACTGTTACACCGGTTCTATCCAGCCCCATTTATCTTCAGCCGTTCCCCGTTTTATTTCCTCCAGTGTTTTGAGCAACCAGTTTGAGATCTCACGGGTTTTAGCATCCCGCAGAATCATATCATGGTCATTATAACCAATCGCAGAGATCTGGGCAATAGTGGCGGCAGTGCCGGTGCCAAAGGCATCCAAAAGTTCGCCCTGGTTGTAGGCAGCAGTAATTTCATCAACGCTCACATTCCGGATCTGCACATCAATTCCATGATCTTTCATAAGGGCAATAGCGCTGTCGCGGGTTATTCCTTCCAGGATGGTACCTCCGGCTTCAGGCGTCACAATTGAATTTCCGATCTGAAAGAAGATGTTCATGGTGCCGGATTCTTCAATATATTTATGATCGCAGGCATCTGTCCATATCAACTGGCGGTATCCCTCCTTTTGGGCAAGATGAGCCGGATAGAGTGCCTGGCCATAATTGCCGGCTGCCTTAGCGTAGCCGCCTCCTCCCTGGCATGCCCGCGAGTATTCAGTTTCAATCTTCACCCTGATGGGTTCCGGGTAATAGGCGTTTACCGGGCAGCAGAATATCATGAACCGGTAATTCTGCGAAGGACGTATCCCAATGAAATCATCAGTGGCGAACATGAACGGCCTGATATAGAGCGAGCTGCCTTCGTTGCGCGGAACCCAATGTTTGTCTATTTGGATCAGTTCCCGCAGCCCATCCAGGAATATTTCTTTAGGCACCTCCGGCATGCACATGCGCTCGGCTGATCTGTTCATGCGCTTCCAGTTTTCTGCAGGGCGAAACAGAAGGGGATGGCCGTCTTTGTCGGCATAAGCTTTCATTCCCTCGAAAACCGATTGCCCGTAATGAATGGCAGAAACTGCCGGGCTAAGGCTGATTTCCTGGTAAGGCACAATATGTATACCTTGCCAGCCATTTTCATTATAGTCCGCCACAAGCATGTGGTCGGAGAACACTTTTCCAAAATCAACATTCTGCATTACTTCGTCAGAATGTTTGGATTGGGTTGTCTTTTTGATTGTGATTGGGTAACTCATGTCGTTAATATTTTATGCCTTTTTTGGGTTTCAAGATATTAAAAATAATCAATTTTATGAAGAAGAATTTTTCACTGCTCGCTGATTCACCAGAATTTCTTGCCGGTTTCTTTACTGAAGACATTTATCATGTGCAGCCTGTGCCCGCCAAAATTACTTCACAGGAACCGGATAGTGATAAACCTCCGGCTTCCGCTCCTGGTTTAGCAAAGAAACCATTCATGCCGTCTGCCGTGGCAACACCTGTCATCCGTGTGCTGATGACGTATCCAGGCCAGCAGCAAATGCCAGCAAAGGACAAGAATTTTCTGATGAAGGTTTTATCCGCAGTTAAGCTTGATATGAAACAAGTGAAACTGATCAATATCGCTGAGAGCAGCAATTTTGATTTTGCTGAAGCCATTGGAGATTCGCGGCAGGTTATTACCCTGGGTCTGGAAGCAGACCGCCTCCCGGAAGGTATTGCCAAACCCGGTCTGTATGACTTGCCGGACTTGCAGTTGCTTTGCGTTTGGGATCTCACGAAAACCGCTAACGATAAGCAGCGGAAGCGGCTGCTTTGGGAATGGCTGCAGATAATGTTTCCTGCCAAAAAAAGCAAATAATGAAAAAGCTGCTTTTTGCCACCAATAATGCGCATAAGCTTCAGGAAGTAAGAGACGCATTCCCGGCCGGCTTTGAACTGCTGAGCCTGGCAGACGTAGATTTTGAAGGAACCATCCCTGAAGACTATGAAACGCTTGAGGAGAATGCCCTGCAAAAGGCGCAATACATCCATGCGAGATTCGGGATGGATTGCTTCGCTGATGATACCGGGCTGGAAGTAGCGGCCCTGAATGGAGATCCGGGCGTTTACTCCGCACGCTATGCAGGCCCGGCAGCCACTTTTGATGACAATGTATCGCTGCTGCTCAGCCGGCTGGAACCTCATGCTGACCGTACGGCCCGCTTTCGTTCGGTATTCGCGCTGATTCTCGAAGGCAGGGAACATCTTTTCGAGGGAATGACTGCAGGCAACATAACCACCAGCCGGAGGGGTCGCAAGGGCTTTGGCTATGACCCGGTATTCATTCCCAAAGGACAGCAGCGCACATTCTCAGAAATGACAATGCAGGAAAAAAATGCGATCAGCCACCGGGGCAGGGCATTGCAAAAAATGCTGGATTTCCTTAGTTCTTTAGGCGGGAAAAAATGAATAATATCTGCAAGGATTAGTATAATTGTAAGATTTTAATTTATTGGTTTTTAAATTTATTTATAGTAAAAAATATTGGTTTAATTAATTGCTCTACTGGAATTTTAATAGAAGAAATGGAGGAAGAACAGGTTCAGTGCCGATCGCATCTCTGGGCTTCACAAAGAGTTTATATAAAAGCTTTCATAAGATGACGGGAAGCTTTTTGACGATATTTATTTTTCCCTTATTGATCTTCGATTCAAGCATCGTAATCTTGATCACCGTCTGGCATTCCACCTGCTGCCCGTTAGAGCTTGCAGGCACAGGCATAAGAATTTATGGCTGTTCGCGACTTAATAAATGGCATAGCGAAAACCAAAGACAATTCCGGATTCATAACTATGCGTGTTGGATATGTAAGAAAGGGGAGCATAATCACCGCTGTTTTGGACAAGAGTTTCTCTCAAAGATATACCTCCGTCAACACTAGTATAAATATATGCCCTATTGTTGATCTGACGTTCAAGGGTAAATGATAAAGAACCAAAAACCTGAATTTTTCTTAGTGCTTCCCCGGCATCAGGAAACCCTATGGGACATCTTAAGAATGAATATATATTATAGTTATGATTATAGTTAAAATGAACCTCAAAACCTGTCGCAAACATAAGGGCAGTACTTGCATTTACGGGCACCATGCGGGCAATATATACAGGAATACTAACTGTTGAATAGGTAATTTGCAGTAAATCATCTTTGTTAATAAGGCAACCAAAATTTGCCGATCTTGACTGAATAAATATTGAGTTATCCGTATTTAATAATTCTATCCCGGTTACAAAGAAATAGGCTGAATCCAGGAAATGAGGAATGTATAATTTCAACCTTATGCTGGGAGCCAAATTTAATTGGTTCTTTGCTTTAGCCTTAGTCAAAGCCATTTTAGTTAATATCATTCCGGTATTGGTAATGCCCAATTCCTGGGACACATAAAATTTTTCATTTTGTGCTTGAGTATAGCACCAATGTAAGCAAAAGACAAATGCAAAAACTGAAAGTTTAATAGTGTTTGTCATAGAAGAATTTTTTACGAACCATTTTCATTTCATTAGCCCTGGGAATAAGCCATTCCCGGAATCAACAGTAAAACTAAAAAGAATAGTATGAATTGTTTGGCTAAAGTGTTATTATGTGGATCTTTCATTACAATTGAATTTTGGATGAGCAGAATCAAAACTATAATAAAACAAAGTTTAGTAAAAATTTTATTAACAGCTAATTTTCCTCTGTTTTTGATTAAAATATAAAACGCTCCATCCATTCCTGAACAAGGCTTTCTTATAACCATTGGCGGTTTCTGTGCCTTTCGCATCTACCAAGCCTGCTTGGCTGAACTTCCTGGCCAGCGGGTGGTTGGTGTTGATCTTCAGGTTGTACTTCTCCCATCATCATTCCGCCTCCGAGCTTGCTCATATCGCGCATCCTGTGCATGAATTCATCACGGGTGATGACCAGGGCCGGTTCTCAATAGACGCCATTTCCCAACTTCAAGGAAAAATGCTAAATTTGTTTCCTTATACAAAGGAAACATGTTTGATCTGAAACTCATTATAAAGGAAATTATTGGCGACTTCCATCAGCGAGCCCACTGTTTCGCGACTTAATAAATGGCATAGCGAAAACCAAAGACAATTCCCAATTCATAACTATGCGTGTTGGATATGTACAAAAGCGGAGCTTTGCCACTTTCATAATTTAGAATGCTCCTGAAGGATATGCCTCCGTCTACACCGGCATAGACATTTGTCTTTTCGTTGATCTGATGTTCAAGGTTCCATGATAAAGAACCAAAAACCTGAATTTTTCTTAGTGCTTCCCCGGCATCAGGAAACCCTATGGGACATCTTAAGAATGAATATATATTATAGTTATGATTATAGTTAAAATGAACCTCAAAACCTGTCGCAAACATAAGGGCAGTACTTGCATTTACGGGCACCATGCGGGCAATATATACAGGAATACTAACTGTTGAATAGGTAATTTGCAGTAAATCATCTTTGTTAATAAGGCAACCAAAATTTGCCGATCTTGACTGAATAAATATTGAGTTATCCGTATTTAATAATTCTATCCCGGTTACAAAGAAATAGGCTGAATCCAGGAAATGAGGAATGTATAATTTCAACCTTATGCTGGGAGCCAAATTTAATTGGTTCTTTGCTTTAGCCTCAGTCAAAGCCATTTTGGTTAGTATCACTCCGGTATTGGTAATGCCCAATTCCTGGGAGACATAGAACTTTTCATTTTGTGCATGTATACAGCACCAATGTACACAAAATACAAATACTAATACTAAAATTCTAATAGTGTTTGTCATAGAAGAATTTTTTACAGTAAACAGTAGCCGCATATATCGTCTGAGTCGAATTGTAATGTCCTCCGCCATTTGCGCCCAATTCATATCCATCTATTATCGAAGATATTTGAAGCAAAGCCGTGGCTCCTCAGACTACTTGTGTGTTATCAGAACCCAGCCGATCTGATTCTGTATTAAAGGCGCGGCTAAATAAGCATCTTATGAAAATCAAAATAAAAGCCTGCAGCGTGTTTGCCCTGTTCATTGGATCTCTTTTAATAACATGGAATTGCTTGACGAAAATTTAGCTATTATCCCTACATCCTTGGCAAACCATAACTTATCATAATAAGTTAATGTTCGTTGATTACTTTCCAGCACATCATAGTAAGTGGTGCCAAATATTTCCACACTGTCCAATTTCCGGACACAACATTCCGGCCCCCAATCATTGCCTGTTTTAGTAATGCCTTGGCCACTACCAAAAGGAGGGGCATGAATAATAAAAGAGGATCTATGTTCATTCCTGCGAATGTCAAAACTCAGACTATTTAAATTGTGAAGATTATCCTTCCATTCATAAACATAATTCTCACTGGTATAATCCTCATGCAACTCACCGATAATTTCCCTTATCTCAATAATCTCGGCAATTTCAGTAAGGTTGTTATCTCCCGTATCTACATAAATGTACTTGGTGCCTACGGACCCATTTACAAAGTAGGATTTAAACTCAGGGTCTAATTGGAAATGCGGTTTTGAATCTTTATTCTTGTCCTTACAACCTGCTGCAAAGCAAACACACAACAGAAGTCCTAAAAAAAATTTGTAAGCTTTCATGGCTTTATAAATTTAGTGTTTAGGAATAATACTATTTAGCCGTCACTGCATTCTGTAACAGGAGAATTTGCTCTTTCATCTTCGTTCTGCAACCCAGAGGGGTAATTTTCATGGTATACATGGTAATTGAATTTTGGATTGTGTTGTAAGAAATAAAGAACAAAGCAAAGTTTAGTAAAAATTTTATTAACAGCTAATTTTCCTCCGTTTTTGATTAAAATATAAAACGCTCCATCCATTCCTGAACAAGGCTTTAATTTGACTAAAAGTTTCCGAATAGAATCCAGACCTACAAATAATTCAAACTCCGCTGTATCTACTCCGTCAGCTCTTTCCCATTCAGCATATTCTTTGACAGCCGCTCCAAATCAAACACTTGCTTCACCAGGGGTTTCTTATCATTTTCCATCCTGTTTATAAACCCCGCATTGCTGAACTTTGCAGGATGGCTACGCAATTCATAGATCTGATTTCTGCTCAACTCTCCATTCAGCACAGGCAGGTGGAGAATACTGTTGCGCTTCTGGAGGAAGGCGCTACGATCCCGTTTATTTCACGATACCGGAAGGAGCGGACGGGCAGCCTTGACGAAGTGCAGATAGGTGATATCCACTTGTTGCTGCAAAAGCTGCAGGAAGTGGCCAGGCGCAAACAGACAATCCTTAAAACGATTGACGAGCAAGGGAACCTGACAGAGGAATTGCGCCAGCAAATTGAGAATACATGGTCGCTGCCGGAACTGGAAGACCTTTACCTGCCATACAAGCCGAAGCGTAAAACACGGGCCAGCGCAGCACGCCAGAAGGGATTGGAGCCCCTGGCCAAAATTATCATGGCGCAGCACGAACGGGATATTGAAGCCCGTGCCCGCCAGTTTATTACAGATGAAGTAGCCGATGAACAAGAGGCGCTGCAAGGGGCACGCGACATTATTGCTGAATGGATAAACGAAAGTCCGGCCGCCCGGAACAAAGTGCGTTGGTTATTCAGCAAAAAAGGAACGCTTCAGGCTAAAGTGGTGAAAGCTAAGGCTGAGGAGGCCATAAAGTACAAGGACTACTTCAACTACGAAGAGTCGCAGTGGCGGGCGCCTTCGCATCGCATTCTGGCCATCAGGCGCGGTGAGGATGAGGGGTATTTGCGGGTGAGCATAGCGCCACCGGAAGAGGAGGCCCTTGAGCAGCTTGGTCGGATCTTCATAAAACGTGGCAGTTCGGAAGCCACGGCTTCTCAACTGGAATTGGCCATGAAAGACAGCTACAAACGGCTGCTGCAACCGGGCATCGAAACGGAATTCAGGAGCAGCCTGAAGGAGCGCGCGGACGAGGAAGCTATCAGGATATTTGCCGAGAACCTGCGGCAGTTGCTCCTTGCTGCGCCCTTGGGCCAGAAGCGCGTGATGGCCCTGGACCCCGGCTACCGCACCGGATGCAAGCTTGTGTGCCTTGACGAGCAGGGAAACCTGATTCACAACGAAACCATATATCCGCACCCGCCACAACAGGAAAAAACAGCGGCCATTAAAAAGCTGCATACGCTGGCCAACCAGTTTAAGACCGAGGCGATCGCCATTGGCAACGGCACGGCCAGTCGCGAAACGGAGCATTTGGTGAAGCAGGTACGTTTTGAGCGCGATGTCCAGGCGTACGTGGTGAGCGAGGCCGGAGCATCCGTGTATTCAGCTTCGCCTGTGGCGCGGGAAGAATTTCCCAACTATGACGTTACCGTGCGTGGTGCCGTGAGCATAGGCAGAAGGCTGATGGACCCGCTGGCTGAGCTTGTGAAAATTGACGCCAAGAGCATTGGGGTAGGGCAATACCAGCATGATGTGGACCAGGCCAAATTGAAGCAGGGTCTGGACAAGGTGGTGGAAAGTGCCGTGAACAGTGTGGGCGTAAATCTTAATACGGCCAGTAAGCACCTGCTCACCTACGTTTCCGGGCTTGGCCCTGCGCTGGCGCAAAACATTGTGGATTACCGCAGCGAAAATGGCGCCTTCGGTTCCAGGCAGGAGTTGAAGAAAGTCCCCCGGCTTGGCGGCAAAGCCTTTGAGCAGGCAGCCGGTTTTCTTCGGATACCGGATGCGAAAAACCCGCTGGATAAAACCGCAGTTCATCCGGAAAGCTACGCGGTGGTGCAGCAAATGGCCAAGGACCTGAAAGCGAAGCCGGAGGAGCTGGTGGGCGACAAGGATATCCGCAGCAAAGTGGATCTGCAGCGCTACGTAACGGAAGAAACGGGCCTTCCCACGCTATCGGATATTCTTGACGAACTCGCCAGGCCGGGCCGTGACCCGCGAAAAAGGGCGGAGACCTTTGAATTCGCAAAAGGCATCACAAAAATTGACGACCTGGAAGAGGGGATGATCTTGCCGGGGCTGGTAACCAACATCACAGCCTTTGGTGCCTTCGTTGACGTGGGCGTAAAGCAGGACGGCCTCGTCCACATCAGCAACCTGAAAAATGAATTTGTGAGCAATCCGGCAGATGTGGTAAAGCTGAACCAGCAAGTTCAGGTAAAAGTGTTGGAAGTGGACGCAGCAAGAAAGCGAATTCAGTTGAGCATGAAGGATGTGTAAGGGCGGATTAAAGCAAGTGGAATAACCACGATTGGCGGAAAAGTCAACAAGCACAAATTCATATTTTAAAGATCACGTTGTAGTCGGTTCATTTATTAATTTCTGGTTTTCAACATTATAAATTACTGGCATTTTCCCTTTCCATTTATTCCACAAGCTGCCATCTAAAATCAGGCTTGCCATAAAGTGAGCTACATTGATTCTGCTCGTTTTTCCGGGATTAAAAATGGCACTTCTGGTGGGCGAAACATGCAAAGTATATTCGGTTACGCTGCTCTCATTAATTAAACTGTCCGGACGAACCGCCACCCATTCTATTGAAGGATCATTTTGCCCGATACTGATTCTTAAATAATCTGCAGCTTTTTCATTATCAGAATGTGGCGGCAGTAATAATCGAATTAACCCTGTCACAATTTTTTCTCCAAATGAAACAGGTTCGGAAATATCCCGGTTTCTGTTCCCTGTAGTATTCATTAATACAATTTTGCCCGGAATTTTATTTGTACTGTTCTGAATCGCTTCTGATACCAGCCGGACTGCATCTGTAACGAGTTTCCTGGGTTTTCCATAAATACCCTTCCATGTTAAATTGTGTCCCAGGCAAAAGGCAACAGCATGACATTCGGCAAGGTGGTTTGTCATCTCTTCCACGCTCATTTCCGATAAATTAGCTTTGATTATTGTTATCCCGGAATTGTTATTCCAATAGTCAGGAATTTTGCTGGTTTCACGAATAATGATCCTGATTTTCTGTCCTTTCTCCATCAACTGCTCTGCGAGTTGCCTGCCCGTAGCACCGCTTGCTCCAATTATTAATGTTGACATAGATTTTGATGTATTAAGTTGAGCCTGGTTTATTTATAATTTTTATTCATGATGTAGCTCATCGCGCTTTGGTTTGAATGGCGGGGAAAAGCAAAGTCAGCCAGCAACCAGTTCGCCCGGCAATCCGGATTGCCACAACCCGGGAAATCGCGATGATAAAAGTTTTTGGAAGAGATTTCGTGATTAGGTTTTTATTTTTTCAAATTTGTATACCAATTCAATTCTGAGGAGCAACTCAAATACTGTAAATATGTTTTACGCTGCTGCCAATCTTTTTTATGTTGCTTCAACACTGAAGATTAAGCCTGCACCATTCACAAAAGCAAACTACTGATGACCGTACTAAAGCTTAGCAAGACAGCAATAATTTCCTTTCCCTTATGCCTGGTTATCCTTGCGATATTCTCCAAGGCGATAGTGTCCACAGGAATTTTGAGTCAAGATCAAATTAGTATGTTTTATATCGCAGGAGTTGTGATAGCTGCTGCTTTGTTGCCCTTGATAGCCCGAAATTCCAGTTCTCCACAGTACAAAAATATAATGGCATATTGCGCAAGCTACGCCATAGGTCTGGTAGCAGCAGGGCTTGTTTTATATCTCCTGGTTTAGAATTTTCAGGGTTTGGCCGATAGAATCACCTCACCAATTGCACCGTCCCCTTTTTAATCTTCCTCTCCAAATGCCCTTTTTCAATATAGCTGTATTCGATTAAATAAATATATACGCCAACCGGAGCCGAAACATTGCGGTAATTCCCATCCCAACCAATAGCAATATCAGCGCTCTCAAAGAGCTTTTCGCCCCAGCGGTTGTAAATTGACATGCGGAAGGATTCTATCGCAATTCCTGACGCCAGGAAAATTTCGTTTAGACCATCCTGATTGGGAGAGAAGCTGTTGGGCAGGAAGAGACGTGGAGCACAATCTATTAGCGGGACAAGCGGTGACATGGATGGAATCGGCAGTGGTGCAAAAACCATTGCTGATGGTGACACTGTACAAGCCGTCCTGCATTACTTCTATCTTTTGGCTTATTTCACCGGTATTCCACAAATAAGTATTTCCGCCATTTTTTGCATCCAAAACGGCTCTGTCACCGCACACGGAGGTATCATCTGAAGCAAAACCAAAAGGGGAATTGATTTTATCAACTTTCACGGTATCGGCATTTTCGCACATCTGGCTGCTTTTTACCAAAAGGCTATAGGTGCCATCTTTATTAATACGCAAATCCTTTGTCGTGTCACCCGTATTCCAGAGGAAATGGCTGCCGTTGGATGTTGGCTGTAGCAGATGATCCACAAAATCGCAAAAGGCTGTGTCAGGGCCAACGTAAATCGTTGGCTTGGGCAGAAAAGTGACGGTAATGGTGTCGTAGTAAGTTGTATCCTGATCCTTTACTTCAACGAAATAGGTGCCGGTTTTTGTGATGGAAAGTGTTGGTGTGGTATCTCCGGTGCTCCAGAGGATTTTATCGTTAGGGTAAATGCTTTTTGGAATAATAGTAAATATGTCACCTGCACAAGTGGTGGTGTCCTCGCCAAGCGTAAATTCCCGATACTGCCTAAGTTTTAATACGAAAAGATCTGAATAACCAGTGGATGAAATTAAAAAAGAATCCGACTCCGGATCTACATCTCCGGTTCCCAGAATATCGCCCAATGCATAGATATAGTCGTTGTGCAAGCATATTGGAAGGGGCTCATAACGCTGAAACCCTACCTGAGTAGCTAAATGACCGGCATACTGAAAATCACCGGCCCCCGTTAGTTTCAATATAAAATAATCCATAGAATGTTTAGCACTCAGATTATAGCTTGCGATAGAAGGATCAAAATCAGCCGTATTATGAAATACGCCTGTAATAAAAACATCATTTGAGGAATCCGTAAATATAGAATTACCTGCTAGGAAAAGTCCACCTCCTTCAGCAAACTTTTTTGCCCATACAAAAACACCAGCGGAAGTCAATTTAAGTACAAAATATTCACCGGGCGAGGTGAGATTATAAATTCCTGGACCAGGATCAAAATCAACCGTTCCTGAAAAATATCCCGAAACATAAACTTCATCACTCCCATCTACAGCTAAAGAGTAAGTTAAAATATTTTCAATGCCCCCTATTGTTTTGGACCAGATTAAGTTCCCATTGTTGTTTAATTTTGAAATAAACATATCATCCTTTCCTACAGACGAAACAGTTAAACTATTGGGCCCAGGGTCTAACTCTACCGTGTCGTGAAAACTGCCAGAGACATAAATATCTCCCTTCGTGTCAATATTCATTGAAACTGTAGCCCCATTGCTCCCTGGCCCATCCAAAATATTCCCTGCCCATTGAAAATTGCCATTACCATCCAGTTTCAGCACAAAGCCATTTCTATAATCAGTAGCAGTTAAATTAAAGGTGCCAGGACCAGGATCAAAGTCAACGGTATACTTAAATTCTCCGGAAACATAAATATTATCTAAAGAATCAACAGCCAGAGAATACGGATAATTGTTGGCATTGGTTCCTGCTAATTGTTTAGCCCATAGGAAATTGCTGTTCTTATTAAATTTTGCAATAAAAATATCGCCACCTGTAGCCGAAGTTGTATTTAACAAAAATGTTGTGGCCCCTGGATCAAAATCCACCTGTCTAAAAAATGCTCCTGCTATAACTATATTTTCATCAGTGTCCAACGAAATTTGGGTGCCATAACTTACGGCAGTGCCCATGTTTTGCACCTGAACTGCCCATAAAAAATTTCCATCAGCGTCCAACTTTGATACAAACATATTCTGATTACCCAAAGTAGAAAGCTGGAATGTGCCTGGACCCGGATCAAAATCCACTGTCCCTGTAAACCAACCTGTGCTATATATATTCCCATTTTTGTCAGTGGTGATTGCGGTTCCATCACAAAGGATGTCGCTGCTGCCCTTCATCTGTTTCGCCCACACCAGTTCAGGCTGTGCAGAGAGCAAATGGCTAAAGATAATTCCAAATAAATTCAGGGCTATGATTCTCATGGAGTATGGTATTGGCACTCTTTAAGACACAAAGATACCAAGAAGATTGGACCTTAAAGTCTTGGGCTTGAAAACAAAGCCAAGATATCTTACGTAGCCCAACCCACGTCATCCTGAGCGCCAGCGAAGGATCTGGTGGGTGCGGTACGCGCGGTTATTCAAGCATCAATTATTCTATCCGCTGCGATTAGGAGGATGGGTTATTAAATTTGGAATCTGCAATGAACACGCATTTAATAAGGCGTACCGAGAACAATTATCCTCACCTTACCAATTGCACCGTCCCCTTTTTAATCTTCCTCTCCAACTGCCCTTTTTCAATATAGCTGTATTCGATTAAATAAATATATACGCTAACCGGAGCCGAAACATTGCGGTAATTCCCATCCCAACCAATAGTAATATCAGCGCTCTCAAAAAGCTTTTCGCCCCAGCGGTTGTAAATTGACATGCGGAAGGATTCTATCGCAATTC
>JBBDIG010000015.1 GCA_040880525.1 Bacteroidia bacterium | reverse complement strand
CAGAATGATATAGATGCCTGGTTATCTGGATGATAAATGTGTTAAAGTAGAATTAATCTGGCTATGTTTTTAATTGATGAAAGTACAACTCTGTCCTGGGGAGCTACTGCAGGATTCTTAGCAGGATTTGGATGGGTAGCTATGTCCTTATTCATTATTGGACAGTTTGAAAGAAAATCCACGAAATATATGCTTATTCACGGTGGTTATGTTACCATTAGCTTTATTGTCATGGGACTCATTATTGGAATGTGGAGATAAACTATAACAAGCGTCATACAGATCACTTCCTGAAAGACAAATTCTCCAGGACTATTTGTAGTGGTTGTGGTCGAATAAATGGCTGTGCCCTTCAGGATTAGAAAAGGCGAAACGAGAGCGGAAAATCCCGAAGTAATTACAAGGTTATAGAACCTATTCCGTTACGCAACTAACTGAATCATATCCAGCTTCTTCCACAAGGTACAGCTCCCAGTTCTCAAGGGTTTGGTTGCTTGATCCCCCACCGTAGGCACAATTCTTTTCTTCGGTAACCACGCCATTTTGCCAGGACTGGCAAGTTTTGCATTTCTTACATGATGAAAATGCCAACAACACAAACGAACTAATAAAGTATGTCCAATATTTCATAGTTATGTACAATTATTTATAAATCAAATCGCCACTGTTCTTTCATTCTTTGGACGAAGCAATTATTGAGAAATTATCTATAGGTATTGTTGTCTCCAACAATACCTGCAAAACTTCCTGATTTTAAAGCCTTGTTTTTCCCGAACAAATTAGTCTTTCTTCTTCACCAGCTTTTGCTTGGCCATAGGTTGGTCTGCATCCCACAGCTCGCGTCTGTAACGCGTGCCTTTCCAGCGTCCACAACAGGCTATAAGCTCTCTCCACCGATCAAAGAACCATGGCCATGAAGTTTCCTCTCCATCTTACATTTGCCAATGCATGAAAGAAGAAATTAAGAAGTGGCACCAAGAATCTGCAGCTTTGGAACCCACACAAGAAGAACGCACGACCTTATCCAAAGCCGTTCTTGATTTTGCAGACGATTTTGTTGAAAAACTACCCGATACATTGGCCTATCATGTAGAGGATAGAAAGGGCAGTGGCATTTACGAACATCCCCTGAGCGAAGACGGACATTCAATAAATGAGGCCCTGAAAATTTTCCAGGAGCATGTAAACGAGCCGGGGCTGAATCCGGCCTCTGGCGGACACCTGGCCTATATTCCCGGTGGGGGCATATATGCTTCCGCAATGGGGGATGTCCTTGCAGCCGTTACGAACAAGTTTGCCGGTGTGTTCTATGCCTCTCCGGGGGCGGTGCGGCTTGAGCACATGCTGGTGCGGTGGATGGCAGAAATCATGGGTTATCCTGAATCGGCTGTAGGCAATCTTACCAGCGGAGGCTCCATTGCCAACCTCAATGCGATTGTAACGGCCCGCGAAGCCATGAACCTCAAGGCGCGGGATGTTGAGAATGCGGTGGTATATTATTCTGCCCACACCCATCATTCTGTACAAAAAGCACTGAATATCGCAGGGCTTGCAGAGGCGCAAGTCCGCATTGTTCCGGCTGACGACAATTTCAGGATGGACACAGCAAAATTGGAGGCAATGGTGGTGAACGATGTGGCCGCCAGCTTTCGGCCGTTCCTGATAATCGCCTCAGCGGGCACGACTGACACAGGCGCTGCTGATCCGCTGGAAAAAATTGCCGCCATTGCGCAGAAATATCATTCCTGGTTCCATGTGGATGCGGCTTTTGGCGGCTTCTTCGTGCTGACAGAACATGGCCAAAAGGCTTTGCGCGGCATCGAATGCTGTAACTCCATTGTGCTGGACCCGCACAAAGGGTTGTTCTTGCCCTACGGCAGCGGAGCTGTGCTGGTACGAGACGGAAAAAAACTTCGGGATGCGCACCGGTTTCAGGCGGCTTACCTCCAGGATACCGCAGATAGCCAGGACGAGTTATCACCAGCCGAACTATCAGCCGAGCTTTCCCGGCATTTTCGCGGCCCGCGTATGTGGCTGCCCTTGTTCCTGCATGGCATTGCACCTTTTCGGGCGGCTCTCCGAGAAAAATTGCTGCTGGCGCGCTACTTCCACCAGGAGATCCGGAAACGCAAAGGGTTCGAAGCAGGTCCCGAACCCGACCTGAGTATTGTCATATTCCGGTATGTTCCGGAATCGGGCAACGCAAACGACTTCAATAAACGGCTAGTTCGCGGGATCGTGAGAGATGGCCGTGTGTTCCTTTCCTCTACCACCATTAACGGCATCTTCTGGATTCGGATCGCGGTACTTTCATTCAGGACGCACCTGGAGCATATTGATCTGACACTTGATTTACTGGAAGAGACGGCTGGCCACCTGCAAAAAACCTGAAATACCAAACCGTGGCCGAAGGGTATGTAAATTCCGAAATTTGATCTCTATCTAATTCAGCAACTGGGATTGCTGGAGACTGGTTGTGAAGAGCACAATAAAAAATAGCTGCACCGTCAATCCAGTGCAGCTATTTCCCCAACCAACCCAAAAAACAAACCTATGAAATGTCTCTTTTTATTTTTTCTGTAAAACGATCGCTTTTGTCGCGGCCATTTTTGATAACACAAATATCTGCTGCGTCAGATAGCTGTAAAAACCAGAAGCGATGCATTGCTTTCGGATGTAAGATAAGGCACGCACAGATCCCATAGTGGCCTGCGAAAAATTGGGTGGGCATCTCCGTTTTTGCATTATTCCCTGTTAACAGCAAACAGACAAACTTTTTGATACAGCGCATTTTTTAAATTAATTATTATAGATGAGAAAGAAGATAGATGGAGACTGCCAATTTTTTGATGCCGGCTACAGCTCATGCAGGGCGAACCCGGTTTGGTCTTTCACAGCAATTCCTGAAGACCCTGGAAATAACTTGCGGATATCGCTTCCCGGCTCGGGGAACCGGTACTTCTTCTTGTTTACCGAAACAGAACCTTATCATCCGTCAGCAGGGCTTTAATTAATTTTGCATCTTAAAATAACGATTTGAAACAAGCCGGGAATTTTCTGTTGATCCTTCTCTTAATAGGAATATTTTCTTCTTGCAAAGACGATATTGCAGGCTCGCCAACGGCCAATATTCCTCCGGAAACATATACTGTTGCGGACACTATTGTACGGGTGGGATCCGACCGGTTTACTTCCAGGATCACTGTCCGCTGGTGGGGCGATGATCCTGATGGTTACCTGGCGGGTTTTGAGATTTCTCAGGATGGCGGCCCCTGGAGCTTTACTACCCGGCAGGATTCGGTTTTCCTGGTCGAAATTCCGCCAGGGCAAGACACTTTCGATTTCATTCTTCACGTTCGCGCCATTGATAATGATGGAGTTCAGGACCCTACACCGGCTATTATTGCATACCCCGTAAAAAATTCTGCCCCGTTGGTCGCCTTCCAATATTCCGGGGGCAGCCCGGCCCGAAATCCGGTAAAAACCTTCCCGGTTATAAAATACTTCTGGGAAGCCACGGACCCTGATGGCTTTGCCAATATTGATCATTTTGAGTTGTACCTGAATGATACTACCAGTGCGCCTTTTATTATTGATGCCGTATTCAGTTCGGCCACGTTAAAGGCAGTAAACCCGGAAGCTGCACTGACGGATGTTGAGGTACTTACAGGAAGCAGCCTCATTCCTGAGCCAGGGACCATGCCCGGCCTGCGCACCAATGATTCGAATGTTCTTTACATCCGTGCCGTTGACCAGGTGGGCGCAACTTCTCCGCTAATTTCATCCTATAGTATTTATGTGAAACGCGTGGTTTCTAAAGTTTTGCTGGTAAATGCATATTCCACGAACCTTCAGCAACGGGAAGATTTTTATTTAAACCATCTCGGTGCAACAGGAATATCAAATGTTGATACGCTGCGGGTAAGCGAAGTAGTGGCCGGCAATTACACGTCCCTTGCTGCTGACAATCCTACGCAGGAGATGATCTTCGCCCTGTTTGATGTGCTGATCTGGTTTGGGAGTGAAGCCACCACATCGCTGCCGATGGCACAACGAACCACGGATCAATTTTTCAATGCCGGGGGCAAAATGTTCATTGCCACCAACTATTCTTCAGCCATTGAAGAACAGGCAAATTTTCTTGATTTTACACCCATTGATTCTTTGGTAGAGCCTCCGGCAGGTTCGCAGTTCCGGCTGGCGAATGATGCCCGGATCATTCCGGTGTTGACCGGATGGCCGGAGTTAAAGTCAGTACAGATCCTGAGCAGTGCCAGGCCGTTTTATGAGGCAGCAAATACAACCGCTATTTATACAGCCGAGATTACTCAGAGCAGCAGTTCAGGCGCTAATATCTGGCCCGGCCACTCCACCATCATGGCCAAACGACCGGCCAGCGGCCAATCCAACTTTATCATTTCATCGCTGGAACTGCACAACCTGGACGGCAACGGAAATATGCAGCAGTTTTTTCAAAGACTCTTTGTTGACGAATTCGGATTGTGAGCATGGCAAAAACGAATCTGGCTATTTTTGCTTCAGGCAGTGGTACCAATGCCGAAAATATAATCCGTTACTTTTCCAAAAATCCGGATGTGGAAGTGGTGCTGGTGCTTTGCAACAACGCTCAGGCCGGAGTACTGGACCGGGCCAGACGCCTGCTGGTGGAAACGCACATATTTAATAATCAGGAACTAAAGGATAAGACTATATTGCACCTGTTGCAGCAAAAGAAGGTGAATTGGGTCGTCCTTGCCGGCTTTCTCTGGCGAATTCCGCCTCACCTTGTGAACGCGTTTCCGCAGCGCATTATCAATATACATCCGGCACTGCTACCGAAGTTTGGCGGTAAAGGCATGTATGGGATGAACGTTCATAAAGTGGTAAAGGCAGCCGGAGAAATCGAAACAGGAATAACTATTCACTACATTGATGAAGCGTATGACCGCGGCCAGATCATCTTTCAGGCAAAGGCCGCTGTAGATGCAAAAGATTCAGCAGTAGATATTGCCGCCAAAATTCACAAGTTGGAAATGAAGCATTTCCCGGTTATTATAGAAAAAGAAATAAGAAGAGCCTCCAAAGATTCACTGAGAACAGACCAGACCCGGGTTTAACTATGAACCTGCCTTTAGCCGTTTATCCTTCAAAAAATCTCTACCTCACAAGTGTCACCTGGCCGGTAGCGCTGGTTTTCCAGCCATCCGCAGAGCTGATAATGGTGAGTACATACACGTAGACGCCATCAGGGGCGAGGTTTCCTGCCTGGTTGCGGCCATCCCAGGTCTGGCTTGTGGTACTTTCAAATACTACTTCGCCCCACCGGTTATAGATCTTCCAGG
Organism: Bacteroidia bacterium; assembly: GCA_040880525.1. NCBI lineage: Bacteria > Pseudomonadati > Bacteroidota > Bacteroidia > Bacteroidia bacterium. Next base: position 36,075 of record JBBDIG010000015.1, on the reverse strand, counting down.
CAAATTGATCATCCGGGTTCAGCAGCACAGGTGCAAATTCTTCGTTGTAGCCATCTTCGTTAGGGCTGAAGGCTGTGGGAATATGGAAATTGAAGAGGTCAACGAGGGGCACGATCCGGTGTACTTCATGCTCACAACCTTCATTCGTTATTGCCCGTAGCTTCACAAGGTATTCCCCCAGCCGCCCATAGTTGTGGTAGGGATGCTCTACATCTGTGCTGTCCCCGTCCCCAAAATGCCACAGGTATTTATCGGCTCCGCTTGAGGTATTGGTAAAGATCATTTGGCCATGCGGAGGTTTATCAGCCTGAAAAAAGTCAAATCCGGCTGTTGGCGTAGGATGCACCACAATATCATTCAACAGGATTGTATCGGCACAACCGCCACCATGCCTTGCCATTTACTGGTGCTGGTATTTGGGCTGCTGCCATCCCACCACTTCCAGGTGTAGATATAGGACCTGGAGGAGGTGTCTGTAATAATAAAAGAAATGGATGAGTTTACGCATCTTGGCTGGCTGGCACTTACGGTGTACGTGCCTGAGCAGGTCTGGGTATGAGCGAGGTCTGGAGTGAGGAAAATGAGGAGAAGCAATAGCAACAGGCTTCTGATCGTGCATTTCATAGTAAAGGAATGGTTGAAAAGTCAGGAAAAGACGGTACTTCCTTTCGGCTTGGCTCAGGGAAGCGTGATCGCAAATCTATAAACATATAACCTGCTTTGTCTCACTGTTTTCAGGGAAATTTCAGAGTGCTATATGCCGCATCCTGGAGGAGTGGCTCAGCGCACTCCCTGCCACCACTCATTCTGCGGGTAAGGATGTCCCACCTTAATACGCTCCCCAATATAGGGCGTTACCACATTTAGCCCTGCGGATAAGACACCGGCAGTAAACTTCTCTGCTGGCTCCTGCCAGGTATGAGGGGCGAGTGAAAATGCGCCCCAGTGGATCGGCATAACAACTTTGCTGTTGATGTCCAATGCTGCATTCACGCTTTGGTCCGGCAGCATATGGATGTCCTCCCACAGCTCGTTGTACTGGCCGCATTCAATCATGGCAAAATCAAACGGGCCGAGCTTTTCTGCTACCTCCCTAAAGTGGGGCCCGTAACCACTGTCTCCGCTAAAGTAGATCCTGTCGTTTTTTCCTTTAATTGCCCAGGAAGCCCACAGGGTTTTGTTCCTGTCGCCCAAGCCGCGGCCCGAGAAATGACGGGCAGGTGTAGCGGTAAAAGTCAGCGTACCGAACGTAGCAGAATCCCACCAGTCCATCTCGGTAATTTTTTCTGGCGGTACGCCCCAATGCTTCAGATGGGAACCCACGCCCAGGGGCACATAAAAATGGCCTGTCAATTTGTGCAAATCTTTGATTGAAGGATAATCGAGGTGGTCGTAATGGTCATGAGAGATCAGCACCGCGTCAATTGACTTCAGGTCGGAAATATTAATGGGCTCCTCATAAGGGAACCTCCGGCCGAAAAAAGCTACCGGTGATGATGTAGTGCCCAGCATAGGATCAATCAGCAACTTCATACCGTCCATCTCCACCAGGACTGCAGAGTGGCCATACCAGGTAATATAAGTTGCATTGTCAGGGTTGGCTTCTTCCCCGGTTTTCCCGCTTTCGTCAAACTTAACCGGTATTGAATCCTTAGGTGCCGTATTTTTTGCTGTAGCAAAATTATAGACCATTTGCACTACGGCCCGCGGGCTGAAACTCAGTTCGGTTTCAATAAGATTAATAAAATTGCCGTCAGCGTAATTCGGTGAGGACTTAATCCGCTCCAGGTGTTCCCCGGTTGGTGCAGCCCCAAATTGAGGCGCAAAAGAAACGAATGCCATAATCGCAATAATTAACAGGAGCAGAAGCACCCCGGTTGTAATAAAAAACTTCTTAAATACTCTTTTCATAATAAAACCTGTGGTATTGTCAAGATTTTAAGACAACAATTAAAAAAACAAAACCAACCCTGAATTAAACAATAACTAAATGTCAGAATAACCCATCCCTCATTCACTGATCACTCCCTCACTGTTCACTGATCACTCTCTCACTGTTCACTGATAACTGATAACTGATCACTGTAAAACCATTCGCACATAAACATAAACCACCGGAGCCGTCATCAAAACAGAATCAAAGCGGTCCAGTATTCCGCCATGGCCGGGCAGGATGTTGCCGGTGTCTTTTATTCCCAGGCTGCGCTTCATCATGGATTCGAAGAGATCTCCAAAAGTAGCGGTAAGCACGATAATAATACCCAGCGTTACCCAATGGATCATGAGCAGCGACTGGCTGAAGAGGCCGATAAGCGCAGCAACTCCCAGGGTCATCACAAATCCGCCTATGCTGCCTTCCACGGATTTTTTGGGTGAAATGCGGCTGAACAAGCGTTTACGACCTATGCGGGATCCGATCAGGTAAGCAAACGTATCATTGCTCCAGATGAGCAGGAATATTCCCAGCACTATCCAGTAGCCGTCCATCGTGAGCATTGCCCCAAGAAGGCCTAATGAAAGCGAAATATACACGATGCCCATGAGCGTAATGGACAAATTGATAATAGGATTTTCCTTTTTTCGGTAAAGCTCTGCGATGCACATTATGATAAATGCTGGGATTACCAGTAATAATATATTAAAAGAAATATATCCCCAATGCAAAAGTGGAATAGCCGCAGTAACGAAAGCTCCTGTAATGGATCCAAAGATGATCTGCGGATCGTAGTTATAGGATTTGTAAAGATTATAAAATTCATAAATTCCCAGTACGGAAAAAAGCAATATAACCAGCAGAAATGCCCAGATGCCAATGAGGATAGAGGATATGATCATCAGCAAATAGACAGCACCTGTAATAGCCCGGATCTGCAGATTATTCATAAAATGTTGTTCCTGATAATTCCCAACGCCTTGTCTGCATCCTCCTCATGGCAATATATTTCAGCATCGCCAAATTGGTATGATGAATCTTTTTTATTTACAACGATGGCTTTTATTCCTTCGTTCTCCAATGCTCCCACCAGGATCTCTGCTTCATAAACCTGGTTTACACTGTATATCTTTATCCAGTTAGGTTCCTTTTCTTCAGGTTTAATTTCCAGATTTCCTTCCAGTCCTTTTTCTGAAACATATAATGAAGATTTATTTTTGGTTTTTAATTTTTGATATATAAGAAATAAAATAATAACGGTGGAAAAAACACTGATAAGCGTGAGCCACCACGGGAAACTTTCTTCCTCCTCAATATTAATATCAATGATGCCGTTATTATAAAGGTAAATGCCCAGAACGGCCAGGAAATTATTTAGAAAATGTGCAAAAACCGGAACCCAGATGCTGCCGCTCCAGTATAGCAGATAGCCGAATAATACGCCCATTGCCATCCGGGGCAGGAATCCATAAAACTGGAAATGAATAAAGCTAAAGAGAAAACCGGCCACAAAAATGGCAATATGCGGATTAAGTGTCCAGTGGCGGAAAAGGCGCTGTATGGTGCCTCTAAAAAACAATTCTTCGGATATTGCCGGGGCCACTGCAATGATGAGCACATTCGACAAGAAAGTACCCACGCCTGATCCGGCAAGCAGTTTTTCTGTCAGTTTCTCCAGGGATATTTCGCTTTTCTGCATCCATTCTTCAATAGCAGAGAAGCTTTGTGGCAATTGCATCTGTTGGTTCACCTCAATCATCCAGGCAAGCAGCGGATAGAATGCGAGCCACAACCCGCCAACAACGAAATAGAGCCACGGGGCAGCATATTTGTCAGCGCCCATAAACCGCCAGGGCTTCCCGCTGTGGATGCGGCTGATGAGCCAGGCAGAAACCAGGAATGCCAGCACAGGCGAGAAAAGCTGAACTACCTTAAGAGCCTGCACCATCTGCATAGAAATATTGTCATAATCTATGCCCATGAAGGCATCGAAAGGGAGATTAAAAATGAGGGAAGCAAATAAGCTCCCGGTTATTGCGAAGACGAACAGGCTGGTGATGGTGATCCCGGCATACAGAAAGCATTGGCCGATAATAAGTACAAATGGCTGTTTTTCCCCACCCGCAAAGGTGTTAGTCATAATTGGCGTTTAACTTTGCACAAAGATAAAAGATACCGTTGGTAAAGATAGGAGACATAGCGCTGGGGCCATTCCCGCTGCTGCTTGCCCCAATGGAGGACGTGAGCGATCCACCATTCCGTGCCGTTTGTAAAGAGCAGGGCGCAGATTTGATGTATACCGAGTTCATCTCGTCCGAAGGGTTGATCCGCGATGCCGCCAAAAGCCTGCAGAAGCTGGACATCTTTGAGAAGGAGCGCCCGGTTGGTATCCAGATATTCGGCTCTGAGATAGACAGCATGATAGAGGCTACCCGCATTGCCGAGCAGGTGCATCCCGACCTGATTGACATTAACTACGGCTGCCCTGTGAAGAAAGTGGCCTGCAAAGGTGCCGGAGCAGGCATTCTCCAGGATATTCCCAAAATGGTTAGGATGACGGCTGAGATCGTTAAAGCCACCAAACTTCCGGTAACGGTAAAAACCCGCCTGGGCTGGGACGAGAGCACAAAATACATCGTGGAGGTGGCGGAGCGGCTACAGGATGTTGGCATCCAGGCCATTTCCATACACGGCCGCACACGCAAGCAAATGTACAAGGGCGAAGCCGACTGGACACTAATAGGACAGGTGCGGGAAAACCACCGCATGCGCATACCCGTTTTCGGTAATGGCGATGTGGATACCCCGCAAAAGGCACTGGAAATGAAGCATCGCTATGGTGTGGATGGCGTGATGCTGGGCCGCGCGTCAATCGGCTACCCCTGGATTTTCCGTGAGATAAAGCATTTTATTGCCACAGGCGAGGAAGCCGCACCTCCCACCCTGGATGAGCGCGTGAAAGTCTGCCGCCAGCATTTCACCAAATCGCTGGAATGGAAAGGAAACCGCCTGGGCGTGGTGGAAATGCGCAGGCATTATCACAGCTACTTCAAAGGATTCTTCGATTTCAAGTCCTTCCGTATGCGGCTGGTGACCGAAGATGATCCTGCGATGATTCTTGAAATTTTGGAAGAGGTGCGGGAGCATTATGCCGGTGCAGTGGTAGCTTGTTGAGGCAGAGAAAGGGCGTATTCAGATATCGAAATACCAATTGCAGAGATTATTTTCTCCGACTTCTCACATTTTATCGTATTCCAAATCATCCGTTTTATTATTTGGTTTCTATTTGATCTTTAGTTTCTGAGTCTGAAGTTTCCGTTAATGAAAATCCAAGCAAAATGCAACAAGCAACACTATGATAATTATTACTCCATATATTTATAGTCAAACTATAAATTTAGCTTGTACCATCAACTGTTTACCAAATCACGTGTTTCTTCTTGTTTCAACCCTTTAGCGTTTAGTGTTATTCCATATTCCATCCATGCTTTTAAATTGGTCAGCCAAAACGTCCATCCGTTAGAGCAGCCTACAAAAAAGTCCTTTTTAGCCTTATCATCAGAAGGAATATTCTCTTGTGTAAGAATGATTTCGGTTCTCAATTCAGAAGGTTCTAAATTAACAATAACGTTACCACCGGAACCAAATGTGAAGGAAATTAAATCAATACCGTTTTCTTTCAGTATTATGCCATTTTCTTCAAAATCCCAGTTATGCCATTTCCACGTGAAGGCGTCTCCTTTTTTTACTAATTCATTTGATTTTCTGAACTTATCAGTTGCATCACGATAGTCAGCTTTTTCTAAAAACCACGACTCCATTCCATCTTTGGTAGCCCAGGCAGAATAAACTTCTTCCATTGGCTTTTCAATTGTGATTCGCTTACGAAAAATAGTCCAATCCATTTCCGGTACTTTCATAACTCCAAGTTTATTTGTGTTAGTTTACTTTTTAAATGCCTTTTTCAAAAAATCATTCATTTTCTTTCCCGCAAGATAATATTTCATCAATTCATCAAGAAGCTGCTCCGATGTGATCAATTCCGGCTTTAATTCAGCAGAATAGAAAAACTGTTTGTTTGCAATTAATGGTTCTTTTTCAGCAATTTCTTGAAACTCTTTTGGAATACGTTTGTTTTGTTCACCTTGTAATTTACCGTATTTTTCTTTAAATGATTTATCATTATTTACACTGGAAAATTCAGTTAAATTAGCTGAAATGTGATTTCTAATTGCTTCAAGAGTTGTGCTGTCAACCATATAAGCTCCACCGTAAATCATTATACCTTCAGGCGATAACTGAAAGTAAAATCCTGGATAAGATTTGTCTTTTTTACCATACACAGAAATATTCGCTGATACATGCGTGTTGTATGGAGTTTTGTCTTTTGAAAAGCGAATGTCTTTGTTGATTCTCATGATGGCTTCAGAGGCTTTAATTTTTACCTCAGGCTCATGTTCTTGAATTCGTTTGATCATTTCTTCAACAAAATCTGAAAATGGTTTTTTAACTTCCTTTTCGTAGGTTTTACGATTTTCATCAAACCAAGCCTTGTTGTTGTTTTTTGAAAGTTCTTTGAAGAATTTCAAAAATGAGGTATTGAAGTAAGTCATAATTTTCTTCTTTTAGTTTTTATTTATCTGGCATTGCAGGATTTTCTTTCGCAAAAATTCTCTGTCAGCAGGTGAAGCGGATAAGCTCAGCGCCTGCGCATAATATATTTGTGCATTTTTAAACTCGCCTTTTCGTTTGTAAATATCTCCCTTTGTGGCCGATACAAGAAAGTTCTTTTTTAAATCTGCTTTGATCTCTAATTCATCAAGCGCTCGTATGCTGTCTGAACAGCTAAGGTAGCTTTCGGCAATAATTCTGTTGAGCGTTACAACGGGCGAGGGTTCTAATTGCTCCAATTGATGATACAAATAAGCAATTTTCTGCCAATTGGTTTCTTTAAATGTTGTGGCGGTACAATGTATAGAGGCAATAATTGCTTCAATATGAAAACGTGTAAGCGTTTCCGACTGAGTCGCTTTATTGAGATAATGACAACCTTCCTCAATAAATATACTATTCCATAAACTGCGATTTTGTTCTTCCAATGTAAGCCATTCATCGCTTGTGCCAAGCCTTGCAGGGAAACGGGAAACATTGAAGAACATTAAGGCGATCAACGCATTAGTTTCGCTGTTTACTGCACAGCCATCATTTTCCAAAAGTTTGGCGAGACGTATCGCTTCATAGCACAAATCATTATTAATCGCCTCTTTGCTGCGAGTGGTTTTGTATCCTTCATTAAACATCAGGTAAAGGATGGTCCGAACCGTTTTTATCCGCTCGTCCGCTTGAGCAATGATGTTTGTTTGCAGGATATTATCCAGTTTTCTAAGCGAAGCCTTTCCTCTTGTCAATGCCTTTTTTACGGCTTCTTCATTCATCAGCAAGGCATTCGCAATTTCAGGAATACCAAATCCGCACAAAATATTAAGCGTGATTATAATTTGATTTTTAGTTGAGAAACTTGGATGGCAACATGTAAACAGTAAACGCAATTGACTGTCCTTAATTTCTTTAGGGGAAAGTAAGATGTCAAACTGATTTTCAATACTCTTGTCAAACCGATTGAGGTAAACCGAAGGTGGAAATGCCTGGGTTTTATTTTCTCTTTTAAAGGTATTAAGCGCTTTGTTTTTTGCTACCTGCATCAGCCATCCCGAAGGGTTATCTGGAATGCCCGAAAACCGCCACTTGGAAAGTGCTGTTTCAAAAGTATCCTGAACTACGTCCGTGGCAATATCAATTTGACCTAATCCAAACATCCTGGACAAAACAGCAACCATCTTTCCCGAATTTTCACGGAAAAGATGGGCTGTCAATTGATCGATATTGTCTTGATTATTCAACCTGTTTTATTGTTCGGTCTGGATGATTTCACGAATTTCAACGGATCCGCCCGTGTTGAGAGAAGGACAACCTTTGGCAATTTGTGTGGCTTCTTCCAATGAGGTGGCAAGCAAAAAATAAAAACCGCTCACTCCCTCTTTGGCTTCAATGTAAGGCCCGTCTGTGAGAATTTTGTCATTGCCCTTTAGGTGTTTACCTGCCGGAGTTAAAGGATTTCCACCTTTAAAATTTCCGTTTTGAACGAGTTTTTCTACCCATTTTACATGTTTTGCAATATCGTCCTGCATTTCCTGTGGGGTCATTTTCCCATAGTTATCCAGGTTTTCCCGGATCAGCACTAAATACTCTTTCATTTTTTTACTTTTTGAAGTTGATCATTATTGTTATTATCTCTATGACAACTGAACTTCGTTTTGGGGGACAATATGGTCAAAATATTTCTGTAATGCAATTTCTCGGAGCCTGCCAAAAGCAGGTAAAATTCCTTTTTAGATTTTCAAAACGGGGCCTGGGGCAAAGGAAATAACGGCAATTGCGGATAGCACATAATCTTATCCCAGGCCGCTTATTTCTTTTCCAGTCTTGCCAGCGTTTTGGCCAGGTCTATTCCTTTTTCGATGGCGCCCTTAAAAAGGTCTCCGGTTTTTTCAATACGGGCGGGCAGGTTTTTCATGGTGAACTGTGAAGGATGCAGGCCGCTCTTTACCTCCTCCCACTTCAGCGGGGTGGAAACGGTGGCGCCTGGTCGCGGGCGAACACTGTATACGGAAGCGAGGGTTTGGCCCTTGTTGTTTTGCAGATAATCAAGGTACACCTGCTTTGTCCGGAGTTTCGTCATCCGGGCTATGCTGGTGAGTTTTGGAAGTTTCCTGTGGGTCAGGTAGGCAATCAAATGCGCAAAATTCTTTCCCTGCTCATAGGTATGCTTCGCGCCAAGCGGTATGTAAATATGCATTCCTGTGGCCCCGGATGTTTTCGGATATCCTGCTATGGCCGCTTCATCCAAAACCTCCTTCACGGCCAGTGCCACTTCAATTACCTCCTCAAACGTGTTTTGTGCAGGATCAATGTCTATCACTACGTAATCAGGATGATCCGGCTGCTGCACGCGTGAACTCCAGGGATTGATCTCAATGCATCCCAGGTTTACCATCCACAGCAGCGAAGCGGCATCCTGCACCAGCATGTAGTTAATGTCCGCATCTGCAGAGTTTCTGGGCACCTTGTATCGTGCTATCCAGGAGGGTGGGAGCGTGCCCATATCTTTTTGGTAAAAGGCCTCCCCATTTATGCCGTCAGGATGGCGGTGCAGCGACTGCGGACGGTCTTTTAAATAAGGGACAATATACTCCGCCATTTTATGATAATATTCCACCAGGTTTCCCTTAGTATAGCCTTCTTCCGGCCAATAAACCTTGTTCGTATTGCTAATGGAGACAGCCTGTTTCCCAACTATAATTTTACTTTTGTTTTTCGCTGCTCCGGCTTTAGAATTTTGGTTTTGAACCGGCTTTGCCTCTTGTTTTACAACACTGCCGGGCTGCGGTATTTCTCTTACAATTTCCCGTGGGTTTTTGTCATCCCGCATCCCCCGGAACACCGGGTGGCGCATTATCCCATCATTCGTGAATTCTGAAAACGCAACTTCGCACACCAGTTCAGGCTTTACCCACACCGCATTTTTTGCTACCGGAACTTTATTGGCAAATGGCTTATTTTCAATGCGCAGAGGTTGCATAGCACCATATACCTCCTTCAGCATTTTCTGGTCGAATCCTCCGCCACTGCTGCCAATAAAACGGAACTTTTTCCCGTCATAAACCCCCAGCAGCAACGAACCAAAATACTGTCGTCCGCTCTTTGGTAACGTATATCCACCTACTACAGCTTCCTGCGTTTTTAGTATTTTCATTTTCACCCAATCCGGGCTGCGCTTGCCCGGCCGGTAAGGGCCAGCGCCCAGCTTTCCAATAATTCCCTCCAGTTCATGGCTTTCGGCAAGAGCGTAAAATTCTTCGCCTTTTTCTATAATATGATCGCTATAAATAATTTGATTAAATCCCGTGACCAGTCGTTGTAAAAGTTTTTTGCGTTCCAGCAGAGGCACGTTTATTAAATTATGGCCATTTAAATAAATTAAATCAAACACCTGGTATTGCAACCGATCTTCATACTTCCGGCTGTAGTGCTGCATTTTTTGAAAATCCGCATGGCCATTTTCATCCACCACTACTATTTCCCCATCAATTACGGCACTTGCCTGCAGCCTTTCCAACTCTTTATTTAACGGGATATATTTTTTGAATAATAATTTATTTCGCGAATAGAGATTTGCCGTGCCTTTATCTACAAATGCAAGTGCCCGGTAGCCGTCCCATTTAATTTCAAAAAGCCAGTCCTTGTCGGAAAAAGGTTGGTCAATGAGGCTGGCAAGCATAGGCTGGAACACTTCAGGTATGTTAGCCTTTTTGGCTCCGGCAGGAATAGGCTTCAGCAAATCCTGCACCTGCTCTGCCGTAAGGGGTGACGGCTCTATATCTTTAGGTGGAATTTTGGAGCCGGGCTTAATGTGCGTTTCGCTGTTGTAAGGCTCGTCTGTGGCAAATTTATCATTTTCCTTAATCAGCAGCCAGGCATTCTTTTGTTTTTCATCCTTTAATTTAATTAAAGCGAAACCACCCTGTAATTTTTCCCCGTGCAATTCAAATTTCAGGTGGCCATTGTGCAGGCCGTTCAGGAGTTGTTTCGCGGCTTTATCAGGATTGGTGTTGCCGGGAGCCGTGAGTTTTCCTGCGTCCCATATTTCAACCGAACCAGCGCCATATTCACCTTTTGGTATTTCCCCTTCAAAGTCTTTGTAGCCGAAAGGATGATCTTCAGTTTGCATAGCCAGGCGTTTGTCAGCAGGATTCATAGAAGGACCTTTGGGAATTGCCCAGCTTTTCAGCACGCCCTCCATCTCCAGCCGTAAGTCATAGTGCAGGTTTCTGGCATCATGGCGCTGCACAACGAAAATGGATTCGGAATCTGATTTTTTGCCGGCTTCCGGTTCACTGGTTTTAGAGAAATCGCGCTTTTCCCGGTAGTCATTTAAACTCATTTATTTCCGCTTTAAAATTCAAATTCTAATAAAAATAAAATATGATTTAATGAATTATTATTCCCGGTTTATATTTTGGGGAATAAAACATTATAGCAAAACGGAGAATGCAGGCTGATTGTTGAGCGCCTGGATCAGCGGGCAATCCGTGGTTTACAGGGTTCTGTAATAGTAGATTTAATTTAAACAAATCCGAAGATACCGGATCTGTATGGAGTGGATATTTAATAGAATAACCGGAAATTAAATAAAGCAAAAGGCTACGATGATTAATCGCAATCCTGGGGCTGAAAAGCCGTGGAACCCCGCACCACCTGTACTCTGAAACAAACCCGGTGATTTACCGCCTGGCCGTCCTTGACGGCTGCATTCCATGCCGGCATTTTTAAAACTGCATATTCAATAATCCGGTCAACATCAGCATGGATGCTGCTGACGGCTCTGAAATCCTTAGCGCGCCCATTGCAGTCCACCACGAAAGAGATCGTACCGGTTTTTTCGAGGGAGCGGTGTGGGTTAGGGATCCTGAGCGTTTTATAAAAATACATGGCCAGCGCCTGATCTCCATCAGGAAACAGGGGCGGAGTGTCAACTTCCTGTGTTATGGCGCTGTCGCAAGCGATCATTTCTTGGGGAGGCATTTCCTGCTGCGAAATGGCGGGAGCCTCCTCAGTTTCGGACTTATTGCCGGATCTGGATGGGCCGCAACTCCACAGCATCAAAAGCGAAATCATCAAAATATTGTATTTCCAGCCGGTCATTCTTTTGTCATTTCAGTTGCCTCAATGTAATCGTTTGCGACCTCTGTCAATTCCCCGTACCATTCCTCGCCAAATTTGCGGATGAGCGAATCCTTGCAGAATTTATATACCCGCACTTTTAATTCAGATCCCAGTTTGCAGGCATCACCACAGATGGCCCAGCGATCATAATTCAGGGCCGTCAGCGAACCAATTTTGCTGATGCGAACCGGATAAAGGTGACATGAAAGTGGTTTGCGAAATTCAGTTTTTCCATCCTGGAATGCCTGTTCAATAGCGCACTGCCAGGTGCCGTTTTCGTTTTTTGCAAAAACACATTCACGGCCTTTTACCAGCGTGGTCACCAGCTCATGTTCCGGATCCTGCTCATAGAATCCCTTCTCCTTCACTACGTGCCTTCCGGCCTCAGTCATGTAAGGCTTTATCTTTTTGTAATCAGCCTTTATGTGGTTTATCTCCTCCTCTTCGAGCGGAGCGCCAAAATCTCCCTCCACGCAGCAGATGCCTTTGCATTTGCTGATGTTGCAGACAAAGTCCTCGGTTATTACTTCGTCAGAGATCAAGGTGTCACGATGGATGAGCATGAATAGCTTTTTGTATTTTCCGAAGCTGCAAAGATGCGGCTATCTGTCCTCATGTTGTGATTTGTAAATAAGGCTGCGTTTTCCCGGATTTTTAAGCTTTAATTTTTGGCTTTGAAATAACATAACAATAGGCTTGATAAATTAGTGCTTCAGCACCCGCTTTACCCAAACATTGTTGCCGGAACGAACGCGGATCAAATAAATACCTTGTTCATAATCAGCTATATTTAAATCAATACCCTGGTTTTGATAATCCAAAATCTGAGCTTGCTTTTTTAGTTGTCCGGCTGCATTATAAAGTTCAAAATGTACTGGCGCTTTCTGTGGTAATACGAGGTCAATAAACAAGCGTTCTTTTGTGGGATTCGGAAATACCTGTAGAAATGTGGTGTTGCGTTCCGTTTCCTGCACATCCACTGTGTATCCTACCGTGAAACTGTAACGGATCTGCGTTCCAAAATCAGGATCGAAATTTTTCAACAGGCCCAGGGAGCCGGAGCCTTTCATCAAACGCGCATAACCCGTTCCTGCTGAATTGGCCCAGAAGCTCAGCCCGTCTTTTCCCGCGTCATCTATTTCCAATGTATAGCAACCTATTGCATCAGGGAAATTAAAAGTGTCCTTATAGATTGTATTATTCGCCATGCCGGAACGCTGATACAGCGTCTCCCCTTTATAGTTTGTAACCCGGTAGGAAGATTCATTTCCAGCGGAATTTGTTTTCAGCCACAGCACCACGGTCTCAGGCAATTTCTCAGGCACATCGAAAGGAGATTCCATTTTATTGTTCAAATCATTTTCATCAGGCTTTCCATTGGGGTTTCGTACCTCGGCTGTAAAAGTTGCCACATCCTGAGAGGCGGTATAAAACAACCTGCCCGGAAGCGCCACCTCCGCTTTTTCTCCAAATGCCAGGCTGCCGGTCCACGTATATAGATCGAGGTGGCCACCTTTGGGACCGTAGATAATCTCCACGCTTTCGAGGGTGGCCGATCCCAGGTTCTGAATTTCGATGATCGCATTGGCACAAACCGGATTCTGGCGGATATGATTTTCGTCCTGGGTTGGGGCGATGATGGCGGAAACGGTTGCGTCATTCTCATAAGTTATTTCACCATAAGTAAATAGTTGTGCAGCGATAATGTAGACTGGCGTGCTGCCGCTACCATTGTAGCTGTAAGGCTCCAGGTCCATGTCCAGCTTCATGTTGCTGCCGGGCGCCATCCAGGGTGTGATCTCATGATCGAAGGCAATGGCAGCTCCACCGGGGCACCAGTTGGCGCGATCGTAGAGCCAGGTGCCGGCCTGGGGGTAGACCGGGTTCAGACCGCAGTCGTCCTTCCAGATGAGTTGTGAAAATCGCTGCTGCCCGTTTACTTTCAGGTAATAATCTTTAGGACAGAACTCAGCGCAGTTTTCGTTGCCACCAAAGCCGTGGCCACTGGGGAGAATGCGCACGCTGGCGCCCTTCGCTTCTGCAGGGATGGTCACCTCCCGTTCCACCAGCCTGCTTTCTATTGGATTGGAAGCTACCCCATATTGAAAAGCCCCTTGCCACAAATTTTGTATGGCCAGTACTTTTCGCGGGGCCATGCCTTCTATCAGCTCAAAATCCAGGGTAATGGTGAATCCATCCTGCCAGCCGTCATACCGGGCCCGTATTTCTGTTGAATCGAGGAGGAGCGGCTCGTAATCCGTTATGTCAAAGGTCCAGGTATGTTGCCAGTTCCTGTCGAAGTTCCCGGCATAAGGCGTGATGACCCGGGCCAATTCCACCGCCTCCTTCACTTCATACGGAGTATAAATTTTATGGTGAGAAAGGAAAAGTGAGGAAGTGGCCGGAACCCACACGGAATCAACCGTATCTCCATTTATATTAAAAACATAATTGTAAAAATCTCCTTCCCATGCAATAAATGAATCGGTTGGTGTCAGCGGGTTTTGTGGGTCTTGGTAAAGCAATACCTTCCAGTCTTCAGCAAGTGTGGAATCCGTCAATCCTGTTTTGGTATTGAAAAAATGAACGTACGTAGGATCCGTCCGGTAGTGGAACGTATCTATTTCCTGCCCGTCTGCGGTAAACTCCGGAGCCAGCGCCAGGGTTGAGTCCCACTTACCGGTTTTTCTGAGCACCTGGATCTGGGTGGTGTAGTCCCACTCGCTGCAACCTGTGGAGGGGCAGCCCAGCGTGTAGTGCAATAGTATCTGCCTGAACTGCTGAGATGGGGGAGGAAAAACCGCGATGCGATCTTTATTTCCGTTCCAGTCCCAATGCACATTTTCGTGGCTCCTGACGCGGATGGTATCACCTGGTCCGGCAGCGGCTATACATGCAAATGAAATCGCGAGGGACAAAAGGAAGTATGTCTTCATAGGATTCAGATTTTAATGGCTGGAAACGAAGGTAATGATAAGGGTTCATTGCAAGAACTTTGGACCGGGAGGGCAAGTGTTTCTGTGCTGAAATACAATCACTTTAACCGAATCTGAAAAAACCCCTGGGGAAAGGTGATTTATAAAAACGGATATCCTGGTAAACATTCCGGTTCCGAAAGCATTATATATGGTAATCCGAAAGGATAGAATTCATGGGTGAATTCTTTATAACACGGCAGGTATTGAAGTTAATTCAATGCCTGCCGTTTTTTTATGCATCCTTATAAAGCAGGCCACTTCAGGTATCTTTTCAGCAATTCCCTCAGCGATTCGTCCTTGTCCTTTAATACAGCGCTGATACCTGTTCTCCGGGCAGCTTCAACATGCTGAGGGCTATCATCAATGAACAGTGTCTCCTGCGGTGCAAGGTTGTTTTCGCGTACTACCAGGTTAAAAGCTGCCTCATCCGGTTTACGAAGCCTTGCCAAATGAGAGTAGTAAGCCCGCTCAAAAAGGCCGGAGAAATCCGCAATCCCGTGTTGCCTGCTGATCAATTCATTGAATTCCGGATAATGGATCGCATTGGTGTTGCTGAATAGAAACAGCCGGAAATGAGGTTTCAGCTCTCTGAGCAGTTCAAGGTTTTCTGCTGGCAGTCCGATTAGCATACGATTCCAGGCATCGCGTACCTGTTCGCGGGAAACGGGCTTTTTGCAGTGCCCCGCCAGGGAATCAAGAAATTCATCTGCATCAATCTTCCCGGTGTCCAGCCGGTCAAAAATGGGCGATTGGCGCATCTGAGAATAGATCTCTTCAAAATCCGTTATTCCCAGCGCGATAAAAGCCTCTTCAGTTCGCTGGTAGTCAATATCCAGGATTACACCTCCCAGATCCAGGATCAGGTTTTTGATCATTTTCTGCGCTTGGTTATTTGTAGAATTTGCGAGGGAATCGCTATTTTTGCACCCCTTTCAGATGGTGCAAAGTTAGGCCATAAGGAAAGCGGGCCCATAGCTCAGTTGGTTAGAGCAGCGGACTCATAATCCGTTGGTCGTAGGTTCAAGTCCTACTGGGCCCACCAACCGCTCAATCCCTTGTAAGTTGATAAACTTGCAAGGGATTTTCGGTTTAAGGGCGGTAGGGATACTTTTACCATGGAGCAGTGACATTGAGTTCAAACGAACCGAGTTGCGGAAATCAAGGTCTTTGGCATTATATGGTAGCGAACGTGGAATGGAAGAACTTGCCCGGTACGTATCTATATTATTCTTCAAGTTAAGAATATGGGAATCAAAATGAAAAAATTTACAGGAAATGAGGAAACTTCATTTTTTTATCATATTGCCACTTTTAATAAAGTGTGGATTTCATGATAGAGATAATAATAAAAAGATGCATGGCAATGATAATGCGATTCAAGAAAGTAAAGAATTTGGAGTGTATTCAATTAATTTATATGAATTATACAACTCTACACAAGATACATTGATTTTTAAAATAAATGGCAACCATATAAAACTTAATTCGACAACCCTATCTTTTGGGGATGAAGAATATGATTTGATGGAGGAACCGAATTCTACATGGGAGAAAATTATTAAGCCGAAAGTTTTTGATCCTGAAGCAGGTGTCTTTTATATCGAAGGTTTTAGAATAAACTCAACGACCGAGCTATACTTTGAACAAAAAAAAGTTGATTTTTTAGGTTCAAAAAAATACATACGTTTTTATAAATATGAAGAATTTTTGAAGGATCGGCTATTAGGCTTTCCTATCAATAACCCACTTAGAGTCTACCCAAATGTTGATAGCCCTGTTGTAGACTCTCATTTTACACAGTACTATTATGAAGTAAAGGAGTATGAAGGGGACTGGGTAATGTTGGAAACAGAATCAGAAGCATCGGGTGTATCAGTATCTGGCTGGTGCTTATGGAAAATTGAAGATAATCCTTTACCGAATGTTCCAATCGAAATAATTTATTGCTTATGACCTTGTATATTAAGCCCTATAGCCTGCCTTTGTTACTTTAAGAAATGACCACAGTGTATTTAAATAGACGCCTTTCAGGAATTTTTTTGGATGAGTCAAAGCTAAGGCCCGAATATAAAGCGCGCATCAATTTCCTTTTGGTAACGGGAGCTATACTTTTGCGCTCATTTTTACAAAAGGGGTTGCATGAATATTCTTGAAGCTAAAGAGGTAACGAAACGGTATGGCGACTTTCTGGCGCTGGACCAGGTGAGTCTTTCGGTACCGAAGCAATCTATTTTCGGGCTGCTGGGACCGAACGGGGCTGGCAAGAGCACGCTCATCAGGATCGTAAACCAGATCCTGGATGCTGACAGCGGTGAGGTGCTGCTGAAAGGACAACCCATGAAACGGGACGATATCAGCAATATCGGGTACATGCCGGAGGAGCGGGGCCTCTACCGTAAAATGAAGGTGGGGGAGCAATTGATCTACCTGGCGCAATTGAAAGGATTGCCCGGTAGCAAAGCGCGGGAAGAAGCACGGCAATGGATGCAGCGACTGGATATTATGGATTGGTATGATAAGAAAGTGGAGCAACTCAGTAAGGGGATGCAGCAAAAAATACAGTTTATCACCACCGTGATTCACAACCCTGAGCTATTGATTCTGGATGAACCTTTCAGCGGTTTTGATCCCGTAAATGCGGAGGCGATAAAGCAGGAGTTGATCCGGCTCAGAAACCAGGGAACTACCATCATTCTCTCAACCCACCGGATGGAACAGGTGGAGGAAATGTGTGAATTCATGGTATTAATCAATAAGGCAAAGAAAGTAATTGGCGGCAGGGTAGATGAGATCCGGCAAAATTTTAAGGCAAACATATACCGTGTTATTTACCGTGGAGAACTGGATGAACAAGGCATTCCTGCGGGTTTTGTTTTGCAAAACCAGAAACTGCGCGAGGATGGATTCTCTACCGTTACCTTCCGCTCGGAAGGAATGCAGCACCCGAACGTATTGCTGCAAAAGTTGATGGCAAGTGTGGAGATCCACGGATTTGAAGAGGAACTGCCATCCATCAATGATATTTTTATAAGGCTGGTAAAAGAGAAAACGGCATGAGAAAGATCCTGCTTATCATCAGGCGTGAATACCTGAGCCGCGTCAAAAACAAAACCTTTATTTTCCTGACGCTCCTTGGTCCATTGCTGTATGTACTGATGTTTACCGCTCCCGTATTAATCGCTACTATGGACAGCGAGCAGCGCTATAAAGTAATTGTAGTGGATGAGAGCGGGAAGTTTGCCGGCATGCAGGATCCTTCAGGAGAGGTGGCGTTCCAGTATGCAGAGGGGCTAATGGATGAAAATCTCCGGATGGAATTGCTGGAGAATACCGATGCGGAAATGATCCTGCACATTCCGCCTTTCGAGAAGAATGATCTGGACAGCGTAGAGATTATTTCCGCAAAAAACCTTGGGATTGGAATTACAAACCATATAAAAGATTTACTCTCTGATGAACTGAAAGAGCGAAGAATGGCAGCCCTGGGAATTGGCCGGGAAACCATTGAAAGCATTTCGGCCAGGGTGAAGATCCGGTGCAGGGTAGTGGGAGAAGCAGGTTTGCGCGAGAGCAGCGTGGCAGCCGCAAGTGGCGCAGCTTTCGGAGGGGGTTTTCTTATTTACTTTTTTATTTTTCTCTATGGTGGACTGGTACTAAAAGGGGTACAGGAAGAAAAATCCAACCGGATTGTCGAGATCATCATAAGCTCGGTAAAGCCCTTTCAATTGATGCTGGGAAAGATCCTGGGAATTGCAATGGTGGGCCTTACGCAGTTTGCTTTCTGGATTATTCTGACGGTGCTCCTCACATCAATTGCCAGCCTCCTTTTTATGCCTGATCCCGGTTCAATGACTTTGGCCGGAGATTCCGGAATGGCGCAGGGGCCCGAAGGTGCGGAAATGTTCCAAAATATAATGGCCAGTATTGATACGTTGCCGCTCGGACTCCTCTTGTTTAGCTTCGGATTTTATTTCCTTTTTGGATACCTCCTGTACAGTTCCCTATTTGCCTCTTTTGCAGCGGCTGTGGATAGCCAGTCGGATACCTACCAATTCATGTTCCCGGCTTCTGTCCCGTTGCTGTTCAGCATTATGACTCTTCCGGCACTTATTAATAATCCTGATAGCGGCCTGGCATTCTGGCTGAGCATGATCCCGTTCACTTCGCCCGTTATTATGATGGCACGCATTCCCTTTGAAGTTCCTGCCTGGCAGCTTCTGCTTTCAATGGGCCTTATGGTGGCCGGTTTTCTTGGCACCACATGGCTGGCCGGGCGAATTTACCGGGCCGGCATTCTTATGTATGGCAAAAAAGCCAGCCTGAAGGAAATGGGGCGGTGGATAGCTGGATCCAGATAATGCGCATTGCTCAGCGAAGGGGAAGAGAAAAAACCATCTCATTCTTTCAATGTTATAGAATTTTTAAATCAAGAATTTCAGATAATTCATAAGCTTCTAAACAATGATTGCCCTCCGGCCTGCATCTCTGTTTCTGCTTTTCACATTTTGCAGCGTGGCGGCTGCAGCCCAGCCTACGCTTACTACCCGTGAAGTGGCTACCGGTCTGGATACTCCCTGGGAGATCCTCTGGGGTCCGGATGACCATATCTGGATGACCGAACGATATGGACGCATAAGCCGGGTAAATCCTGCAAACGGACAGGTTATGCCCTTGCTGACCATTGACGATGTGCATGAGGTAAGCGAAGCGGGATTGATGGGCATGGCTCTTTACCCGGCATTTGAGGATACTTCCTGGGTATTTGTGGCTTACAACTATTTTGACCAGGGAATAAAAGTGAGAATAGCCCGCTACGATTACGCTGACGACCAGCTTACCAATCCTTTGATCCTGCTGGACGGGATTGCAGGCAGCGCCATCCATAATGGCTGCCGGCTGATATTTCTTCCTGATAATACGCTGCTTATTACAACAGGCGATGCCGGCAATACACAGACACCCCAGGACCATAGCAGCCTCAACGGTAAAGTATTACGAATGACGGCTGAAGGCGAGATACCCGCAAATAATCCGTTTCCCGGCAATAATTTATGGAGCAAAGGCCATAGAAATGCACAAGGACTTGTGCTGGCCAAAGGGCTGGTTTACAGTTCAGAGCATGGCCCAAATTCCGATGACGAACTGAACATCATTTATAGCGGAAGAAACTACGGATGGCCAGATGTTAATGGATTTTGCAATGAGCCTGCGGAAATTATTTTTTGCAATGACTCGGATGTAGTGGAGCCGGTAAGTGCCTGGACCCCAACTCTGGCAGTTGCAGGAATTGACTACTACGGAGGATGGGGAATTCCGGAATGGCACAACAGCATTTTGATGACAACACTCAAAGCTTCGAGGTTGGTGCAGCTTAAGCTGAATGCAACGGCCACCGATGTGGAAGAGGAAAACAGCTTTTTCGCAGGAAACGACAGCTATGGCCGCCTGCGCGATTTGTGCGTTTCGCCTGATGGACGCGTTTTCATAGCCACCAGCAACAAGGATGGCCGTGGCTCGCCAGGCCCGGATGATGACATGATCATTGAAATTTCCGGCACAGCACCGGGATGAATGAACCTGCCAAACCATCTTTTTCCGTTTCCCCAAACCCTGCCAGGGGCAAAACCATTGTTCAACTGGACGAACCTTTTACCGGACACATCAGCCTGATAGATGCTTACGGAAAGCAACAGTTGAGGCTGGTAGTGAAGGATGTGCGTGAGCAGGAAATCCGGTGGCCCGCAAACCTGCCGCCTGGAATCTACCTTATCAGGCTGCAATCAGGCGTTTCGCGGCTCGAACAAAAAATAGTGATCGCACCATGACTTTCACGTAAACAAAAGCAAGGGTTGGAGGTTAATTAGTTGAATTTGAAATAAGGAAGTAACCTGTGATGAGCAGCCTTCCGTATCTCCATCCAAATGATTTTGAACTTTATGAAAAAAGCAACTGAGGATTTAACCAACACATTTTTCAACAATTTTAAAAAATCCAATACTATGGGCTCAACTGAAAAAGTATTAATCGCATTTATAGCAGGCGCGGCTGTGGGAGCTGTTGCAGGTTTACTCCTCGCTCCTGAAAAAGGCGAAGATTTCCGGCACGGACTAATGGACAGTGCAAAGAAGCTATCTGACGAACTGAAGCAGCAGGCTTCGCAGGCAATGGATTCAATTGAAACAGCCAGCCAAACTGCTACGAATGAAATCAAATCAAACCTGGCCGGTGCAAAAGAAAATTTTGATAAGGCTAAGGCCCGCTAATTTATTTCTTTGTAAAAATGAGGAAAAGGATATGTCAGAATATGGCATATCTTTTTTCTTTTATGAACCTGTTTTAATTTTGTATTAATAACCCTGGACGGGCTTATATGTGCTTATGGACCTGAAGGAACCGGTACACCATCTTGCTGAATACATAGAAACCCGGCTGGAGCTATTCAGGCTGCAATTGCTGGATAAGCTTTCGTCCACATTTTCAACATTGGCCAGTCTGGCCATTGTTGCATGTTTCTTCCTGTTTTTTGTCATTTTCAGCAGCGTGGCGTTAGCCCTGCTTCTGGGCAAATGGCTGGGCGATTACTACATTGGGTTTGCCATTATTTCCGGGTTTTATCTTTTACTTACGATCATATTTTTTATTTTTAAAAGGCAATTAATTTATAATCCTATTCTCAATAAAATGGTAACAGTCTTTTTTCCTGAAAATAAGGATGCAGAAAATGGAAAGAAAGCGGATAAGGACTTATAAGGAACTTCAGGAAGAAAAGAAGCGGCTGGAGCTGAAGCTCGACCTGCAGCGGCAAATCGTGAAGCGGGATTTTAATACGGTGAGAACTGCACTGAAACCGGTCAACGTCATGTACCAATTGGCAAATAATATCCTTCCTAATCCGGGCATGAAAAACCAGTTGCGCACCAGCGCTGTACATATAGGAACAATGATCCTGCTTGGCAGATTAACGAAGAATAGCAGCCGGAAGAGCTTTTTAAGAAAACTTGGCGAAAAGGCGCTCGTGGTGCTGGCACCTGCCGTTATTAAAATGACAATAAAAACTGTTAAGGATATTAAAAACAGGAAAAATTTGCCTTCAGGAAAATCATTAAAGTACCGGACTTCCGGAAATGAAATTGTCATTACTGAGCGCAAATAACAGAATTCACAGGCAAGCCCCAGAACGCCTGAAATCTAAAATCGCCTGTTCATAAACTATTTAAAAGCAGGAGCGTTTTACACAAATATTTGTGACGGCATACCTGTCAAAAGGTTTGTTTAGAAAAATCACCGCTTAAAAGTTTATGCTGGCTAACAATAATAATAAAAGGATTACTTCCGGACTCATTGCCATGATGTGTGTGCTGGTAGTTCCTGCAGGTTGCAACAGCACACCGCAGGAGGATGATGTTGTAGTATATGTTGATGCCTATGCCTCATTTATGGATAGCGTTGAAACAGCGGAAAAGGAATTTACTTTGGAAGAAATGGAAGCCATTCGAAATGAGTATGAGATCATGCGGGCAGGTGTGGAAAATAAACGTCATTTGATGAGTGATGAGCAGATAGCTGAAGTAGAGAGAAATAATACCCGCTATTTTAATTTCAGGCGGCAATACGAAACCAGATTTGGAGATGAGACTGGCCCTGACAAACTAGAGCGTATGCTGGAAGGGCCTGAAGATGAACCCCAAGCCATAACCTCCGGGAATTTGGTGGAAACTTACCACCAGTTTGTGCGGGAAGTAAAAATGAACAAGGAGCAGTATTCGTCAGATGATTGGACACAGATAGATACACTATGGAACCGCCTGAACAGGCGCAAGACCGCGCTGAAAGACAGCATAAACATTGAAGCTGCCAACGAAATAAATAAACTGAAAGTGGAATATGGCCAATACAAAGTGCATGACCAAAGCCTTCAGAAATAATATCTTTTAAAAAACTTAAACTAATCTTTCCACAAACTAAATTTTAAACCTATGGGCGCTTTACTTTATTGGATTGCCATCATCCTTGTCATTCTCTGGTTGCTGGGCTTTTTATTGCCGGCTGACCCCGTTGGTGGCAACCTCATCCACATCCTGTTGGTACTGGCCATTATAGCCGTACTCATAAGGGTTATTAGAGGTTAGGCATTGTTTGAACTAAAAGAACCCTTCGCTCTCTGTATAGCGGAGGGTCTTTTCTCTTTTAATCGTGTATTAAAAAAATCCTGTTTTGAATAAAAAAACAATTGGAGTGATATTGATCATCTTCGGCCTTGCCGGGTTGATTTATGGCGGAATAGATTACGCAACCAAGGACAAAGTTCTGGACCTGGGACCGCTTGAAGTCAGAGCGGAGGATGATGATCAAATTGGCTGGCCTGTAATAGCCGGAGGCATTTTGCTGATAGGCGGGGTCATTATCGTGGCCTCCTCCGGTAAAAAATAAATCAAGTAAACCTCATCCTGCTCTGTCCATTGGTCATCCCCCTGCCGTGGCTGGGCTGCTAAAATGTGTACTTGCAATAATGAGGTCACCGCGACTGCGCCCTGACCCCTGATATTTCCCTTTCATAATTGTTTTTTCGGTAGCTGTTGCACTCAGTCCCGCGTGCATTTATATAAATGCATTTCCCTGTGAAAAATGAAGGAAATCGCAAATGCGTGCCGGCAGAATACATTTTTGCCCGGTTCCATGTAATTTCGTGAACTCATCTTTTCACTAATATTTATGTTTATGAATCACTTAAAAATACTAACCGGAGCCATTGGGATGGCGATTGTTATGACTTTCACATCATGCAGAGATTGCGCATCGTGCAAGGTGCAGGATGAAGATGGACAGGTTACCAAGCTCTACAGCGAGCGTTGCGGAACCAGTGAAGATCTTAAAGCAATGGAAGATGATTGTGTGGAACTGGCCAGCCAAGATGACGGTTCGCAGTGTGCATGCGAGAACTAGCAGGGAACCGAGGGCAGAATCCCGAATTGGGTTACTTATTTTCGCGCTTATTCTGCCTTTTAAGCAGGTTTGACCGGGTAGGCTCCGGCACTTTTTCCCAGTTGTATGGGCAGTGAAGGCAGCCCTTTCCACAGCAATACCCGCGTTTCAGATGATAATGCCGCGTAAAGACCAGCAGGCCGTCCTCATTGAAATAATAATCAGATTCCTCTTCCATTCCGGCCAAAATTTATCCCTCCAAAAGGGAGGCTGCTTAAAGGATTATCCGGCAAAATCATTTCCGCCCTATAGCTATTCAGGGTCTGGCAATGCTATTTTTTTCTTGCTGAATTTGGTATCAAACGTCAGGAGCAATGAAGGCAGGATCACCAGGTTGGTAAGCATTGCAATGA
Source organism: Bacteroidia bacterium (assembly GCA_040880525.1). Lineage (NCBI taxonomy): Bacteria > Pseudomonadati > Bacteroidota > Bacteroidia > Bacteroidia bacterium. The sequence goes on along the minus strand of JBBDIG010000015.1, from coordinate 12,046 downwards.
GCAAAGTAATGGAGGTAAGCACACCCAGCATGGCCGTGCCGCCAAAGGACGATGCATCAAAAATGGAGAAACCACAGAACAGAATGAGTGATGTGTATATCATGCTGAAGCCTGTTTCTCCGAGCGCCACTGAAACAGTTTTAGGCACATCCCAGTTGTGATTATTCAGTTCCTGCCGGTATTTAGCCAGGAAGTGCAATGCATCATCCACCGATATTCCGAAGGCAATACTGAACACCAAAACTGTGGATGGCTTCAGCGCGATGTCAAAGAAACCCATTAATCCGGCTGTCACCAGCAGCGGTATAAAGTTGGGGATGATGGAGATCAGGATCATTCGCCATTGCATAAAGAGCAGCCCCAGGATGCAGGAAACTATCAAAAAAGCCAGGATAAGGCTGGACACAAGGCTCTCGATCAGGTATTTATTGTTCTTCATAAACACCACACTCACTCCCGTTATGTCCGTATGAAAATCCGTATCTCCAAATATTTCGGTAATGTTCCTTTCCAGGCGTTCTTTTATTTCTGCCAGCTTCAGCGACCCTACATCCTCCATTTTAGCTGAAATGCGCGCTACCTGCCGGTTGGTATCAATCATGGTTTGCATGAGCGGATTATCACCTTTTATCCCGGTAAGGTAAGGCAGCAGAAAGTTCCTTTCCCTCGCTGTTGGCAGGCTGTATTGGCTTTCCCGGCCATCATAAAATGCTTGCTTCGTAAATTTTATCACCTCCACCACTGACATGGGCCGGGCAAATTCAGGGTACGACTCAATGGAATCCTGCAACTGATCCAGCTTTTGCAGGTTCTCCGGCCTCAGCAATCCGTTCTTTTGTTTTGTATCCACAATTATTTCAAAGGGCATCACGCCTTCAAAATGCTTCTCGAAAAACATGAGGTCGCTATAAAGCTTGTCCTTGTGCGGAATATCGTCCAGCATATAGCCAATCACCTTCAGGCGCGCTACACCTACGATACCGAGGATAATCACTAACCCTGTAACCAGATACACCCATTTGCGGTGGTTATGGACCCAATTATCAATAGTGTCCAGCGCGTATTTCATATACCGGCTGTTAAGATAATTGGTATGTCGGCTGGAGGGCTCCGGAAGCAGGCTGAATATTACCGGAATGGTGATTACCGATATGAAGAATGTCGCCATAATATTTATGGCGGCTACAAGTCCGAACTCCTTGAGGATAGGACTTTCCGTCAGGAAAAGCACACCGAACCCAATGGCTGTGGTGCAGTTTGTCAAAAAAGTGATGACCCCAATTTTCTCCACCATTCGGTTTATGGCCAGGACTTTATTTCCGTGCTTTTTAAACTCGTGGTGATATTTATTAAGAAAATAAATAAAATTAGGCACCCCGATGATGACGATCAGTGGAGGGAGGAGACCGGAGAGAATATTAAGCTTATACCCAAACAGGCTTATGGTTCCGAGGGTCCAAACCATGATGATGATAATGACCACCAGCGGGAAAACCATTGCCGAAAAGGAACGAAAGAAAAACAAAAGTATGAGGGCTGTGATGACAATGGAAATGGTGGAAAACAGCTTCATTTCATTGGCTACTTTCTCCGTGATCTTGGTGCGGATCAGGGGCATTCCGCTGTAATGTATTTCCAGATTGTATAGCTCGCCAAAGCTGTCCATTTCATCTTCAATATGAGCGATGAGGTCACCCCGCGATTTTGATGCAAGCGTATCCTTATCAAACCGCACCAGCATCATTACGGTATGGGTTTCAGGATTATAGAGCAGATCCCTGTAAAAAGGCAGGCTAAGAATCTCTTCTTTGAGGCTATCCAGTCCAGTCTGGGTTTGGGGCCTTTTGTCAATTACCGGATCCAGATAGAGGCTTCTTCTTGCCCTGTCCTTTTTCAGGTTCTGGAGATTCGTGAGCGTCAGTACTTCAGTGATGCCGGGATGGGCTTCTACTTTTTTGGTAACGTCATAATAGTCCTGAAAGAAGCGCAGGTTCCAAAGCTGTGCGGCCTGAAATCCCACGAACATAGAACTTCCGTCCTCGCCAAATTGATCTTTGAACTTTTGATACGTTTTAAAATCCGGATCATCCGAGGGCGTCACCTGGATGAAATCGTAGGACATTTTAACCTGCAGGGCATAGTAGCCCATCACGAGGGTAACTATGGCAATAAGGCCAAGCAGAAGAAACCGATATCTTAAAATAAAATGAGAGACCTTAGTCCACATCCGCCAAAGTTTCCTGCAAAATTACTAAAATTAAGACGTGCGTTTTAGTAAAGAATTTTAGCTTATTTCCCAGGCCTGGTTTCCCAGTCCTCAAAATTGCTTTTTTCATAATTTCCTCCCATGCCCTTTTTGTAAGAATTCCGGAAGATTCGCGGAGCGGGAAGTACTTTCTTCATTTTCCTGTGCGGAATTTCCAATTCTTTAAAAGGCTCGTCATATACTTTGTATCCGAGTTTTTTATAGAAAGGAATGGCTTCCTCTCTGGCATGGAGAACCATTTCCCGGCAATATTTCTCAATGGCAAATCCTTCGGAAAAAGCCACCAGCAAACGACCGATCCCGTTCTTCTGGTGGTCGGGCGAAACGGCTACCTGTCGCATTCTTAAACAGCCTTCAGCGTGAGGCGTCAGCACCAGGCAGGCCAGTGGGCCCTGCTCCGCCATCACGCACAAATGATAATCCCCGGCTTCTGAATCAAGCTGCTCCCGGCTGAATTCTAGGCCCAAAGGCTTTCTCAGTACCTCTTCCCGGAGCTTCACCGTTTGCGGGTATGCTTCAGAGCCAAAGGATATTTCCCTGAAAATCAAGTTCACTTTTCTTTTTTTCGGAATTTAATACGTATGTAAGGTATTCGCCATTTCTCACCCGATAAGTACTGAGAGGCAATATTATCTTTGCGTTACATCAAAGGAAAGAACTAAATTAGAAACAAGCAGTACGAGCCGGGATCAAAATGTCCTGATATTTTGATCCGGAAGGGACAATCCCGCTGGTTGTAAGAATTATATATTTTTTATAGTTGTTTTTGGTTAAGTGGTTATTAAAGCTTTTTGGTTGAGAGGCCCCGGAGAAGATTCTCCGGGGTTTTTTTGTGTTTACGCATCTTCGCCTTACCTAAAATCACTTCCAATCCTATGGCCACTTCTGCATCCTTCACTCGTTTCATAGTGCGGGACGGTTCCATCATTAAGCTGAAACCTGATACCGGGCGGCTATGTAGCTTCGGGCTTCTGCCCGAAGAATTGTAATATTCGCGAAAAAAATCCCATGAAGTTAAAATCATTACTGGTAATGGGCGGGCTATATTTCCTGTGTCTTTTGGGTTATGTATCCGGATTTCTTTATATCTCCACAATAGACAGCTCCATTATGGAAATTTGGTGGACAATGCCATTTGCTATTTTCCTGTTTTTCTTTTGGCTGAAAACCTACCCGCCTTTGATGAAATATTCCCAAAACAGACAATCCTCTGCGTTTCCGGGAATCCTGGATTATATAGAAACAGAAACCGGAAAAGAGGCTGAGATTTCAATTTCCCAATCTTTTGGCTATTTGGCCATAACCGCATTGCTGATTGGATTACTATTATTTATATTTACACTGCTGACCATAATAGATATGCTAACCAGGCCGAATAACATCGATTGGATAATAACTCTGGGAATGATGGTGATAGGACTATTGCTTTTCAATTTTTTCCTGTACCCTTTACTGGTTCTTATGTTTTTTAAAGTTAACAATAACTAATTGCAGGTTTTCTTTCATGGGATTCTACAGGGTTATTTCGCTTTTATATTTGGCAAAAATGTTTTCAAGGTAATATCGGGATTTTAAAATACAAATATTGAAAGGCAAACCCAATCTTCATTTTAGAAGATATACTGTTCCTTTCAGAAATTGCCACTCACCATTAGGTTCATACCCAAAACCTTTAATTGCTCAGCACCACTTTTACTGAACCCGATTGCTCTCCGGCCACCAGCCTTACCAGGTATAAGCCCTGGGCATATTCATGTGTGAAGTTATATCGGAAATGGTGGATGCCGGCCACCTTGTTGCCAAGCTCAAAAGACGTTAACAACCGCCCTTGTAAGTCGTAGAAATACAAACTGGCATCCGATGGCTCATGAATCTGGTAGCTGAAGGTCACATCACCAGAAGTTGGGTTGGGATATGCCTCAAAGAAAAATAGCGGTGACGGCAGCTCAACAGCGTTGATGCCCGGATCCTGATATTTCCTAAGAACGGTTTTGCCAAAATATCCCCACGTCTCATAGAAAAAGCCTTTGTCAAAAGCCATGAATTGTTGCAGCCCATTGTTATCAGTAGCTTTTCTCCATAATATTTGGCCATATTCATCTATCTTCAGCAATGAATCATTCAAGCCATCTTCATAAAGATAAAGAAACACATCATTATCATGGTTTACATACCAAATCTGTGCAATGGCACTGGATGGATGGGACCACTTCAGGTTGCCATCACCATCAAATTTATAAAATACAGCGCGATGTTCGGATAGTAATGGATTGGTAACATTACCACTAATCAGGTAGTTTCCTGCCTTGTCTATACTAAATCTTGTCCCTGGAGCTGCAAACCTCATTGAGCCTGACAACACATCTAAACTTAGCTTTTTTATCAAAGTACCATCAGCCGTATACTTATGAATTTCAGGATCAGAAGTATTTGGCGAACGGAAATCACGTATTATACTAAAACTTCCATCCCTGTCAAAGGCAACTTTTTTTATCCATGATAAGTGGCTGGGATAATAGCCCAAAAGCTTTTTTTCAATATGCCCATTACTGTGTATCTGCCATAGTTCCTCCCTAATCTGATCAGATGTTTCTTCGGGAAAATTCAAAACTACTTGAAATGCGTTATTTCTTTTATCATGGCTTATATCCATCACGCTTGCGTACAATGGAATTTTTTCCTCGGCAATAATTCTTGTATCGTTTGCGAAAAGTGCTATGCTCACATCAGGACCACCAAGACTGTCATAAACTTTAATTGCTATACCCAATGATGATCCATTACTTCCTTTATAGAATTGATGAAAGGCCGTAGGAGAAGAGAAGGCCTGAAGCGTCTTGTCTTCCTTCAATGAGCCATCAGGGGCAAATATTATTCGATGAAACACATTAAACTCGTCCCGGTGAAAAATATGAATGTTATCGCCCTCCACCACATAAAAACCACAAATGTATTGGAAGTAGTAACCTGAAATCTCCGGCCCGGTTTTCTTCCATTTTAAATTTCCATCGGCTCCTACTTTGTATAAGGCAAATTCCGAATAATTCCGAGTTAGGGAATTCGTACATAGTACGATCACATTCCCCTTAGCGTCAATCTCCTGCTTGTGTAATTGAGTGATGGAACCGGCACTTTCCCCATATTTATATTCAGCAACTACTCCATTGTCTTTATTAAAGCGAACAATCCGGAAGTTCTCCAAAGGTACCTGGGCACTTGCTGACCATCTATGCAAAGGATTTATGCAAAAAACCAAATGGTCCCCAACAATCTTAGCGTCCCATACATCCAGTTCCCATATACTTCCTTCAAAATAGTTGACCCAACGTAGGCTGCCATTTGTATCATAGTTATAGACCGTAAGCCCACTGTCCGTAGTGTATATCAGAAATATCCCTGCGTCCTCATCTGCCAGAATGCCACGCGGCTTTTCTGGAAGTGGCAATGGAAATTCATCCTCAATCTTTAGGCTGTCAGCCCATTTTACTAAATAATAGCGTTGTTGGATTAGATTATATAAAACTGAATAATGATAATGATCGAGACGCACAAACTTGCTTGAAAAGTCATCATAATTTGTAAGACTTAAGTTTATGGCGGCAGCCGTATTACCAGACCTTCCTATCTCCATTCCTGCCACATCACCGGTTGCACCATCTGTGTAGCGAATTGAGACAGATGAATCGGTGCTACCAATTATCTCGGGTTGCATCGGTGGCAACGGTGTGGCGTATTCTTTTGTCATGAATATTACACCGTTAAGATCAAAAAATAACAAATGATCTCTTTGTCTATTCGGCCATGGATTTATTGAACGCATTATTGTACTGAAAAAGCCGTCATGGAAGGTTACTTCATCAAAATATATTCGAGGATACAATGGGTCAGGGGTGAGTGCTATATTGCTTTTGTTTATTACATTTCCTGAATCATTTATTTTGACCAAATTCAATTCTTCAACCGTATCTCTCGGATTCATTTCATAAATTACATAATGATGGTCGCCCTCCCTAAAATGTTGGGGCATGTTCCACTCACGCAACCCTAAGGGTCTGTATGTTCGCATTTTTTCGATGGGCGTCTTCCAAATCAATTCTCCTGAATTATTAAATTTCAACAAAGTGACATGGTTGCCGTTATTCAAAAACAACATTCCCAACACATAGATATTTCCCTGCGCTCCTATCTGTATTTTTAGCCCGCTATTCCAGTGGATTCCTTCACCCGGTATCCGCTTTTTCCAAATCACACTTCCGTCCCCTCCGGTTTTGACGAGGGCCATATCGTATCCTCCGTTCGGACTGGTGAAATAGCCGGTATAATAGTAATTTCGTGCAGAATCACCAGCCACATCCATAACCTCACTCGGTCCCTCGTAGGTGCCCTCAGAAAATTCACGCTCCCATATTTTCACAGGGAGGCGCTCATGATTTTTATCCTGGGAAAAAGTTTGAAAGGCAATACCAATAAATAAAATGAGTAAGGGCAGGGATTTGAAGGCAATCATATCAAGGCAAATTTTGATTTTAAGAGGGGCAAGTTACCACTTGCTCCGGGAAAAGCCAGATGTTTAAAAAAACCCGGGGCGATGCAAACCGGTAATTTGCTGTCCAACGAAAGACAGAACGATATTATCCTGAAATAGTATATTCGGAAAAAATTTAATGCGCTTTAAGACGCTGCTGGTGCTGGGCGGGCTTCTTCTTGTAATCCGATTTTATCTGCTGTATCTCATCCTTTTCCAGTGGAGCGCCAAAATCCCCTTCCACGCAGCATATACCCTTGCACTTGCTGATGTTGCAGACAAACTCCTCGTTGATTACATCATCCGAAATCAATGTTTCCCGATGGATAAGCATAATTGGCTTTTTTGGTTACGGCCTGTGCAAAGATGCGGCTATTGAACCGTAAGAGAAACGAGAAGGTTATTGAGCCTGCAAATCCGTGATTGGTGAACGAAGGAAGAAAATGACCTATAGCCATTTCTGAAAATTCTATATTTGACAAAAATTGTCCTGCTTCAACGAGCACCGACCTTTTTTAAAATTGGCATTGGTTTTATGAAAAATTTCATAGCGGGGCACACATACTTTATATAATAAAAAGCATGACCTTTAATCCTGATAAACCCTATAACAGTTTACCATTTTTGCCTCCCCGGCAATCACTGATTGAAACCTTATCAATCCTTCGTCAGGAGAGTAAATCGGCCGTAGCATTAGCAGAGCTAAAGGGTTTGGCCAGGACACTTCCAAATCCAAAAATACTCCTTAACGCTGTTATTCTGAAGGAAGCCCGCGCAAGCTCCGAAATCGAAAACGTGATAACCACCCAGGATAAACTATACCAAGCGTTGACAGCCACGGCAGCTAATCCAGATCCGGCCACTAAAGAAGTCCTGCGTTATCGGGAGGCATTGCTGTCCGGGTTTCGTCTCGTCAGGGAAAATGGATTTTTGAGCACCAATGGCATTGTATCCATTCAACAGGAATTGGAGGAGAATGATGCAGGCATTAGAAAATTGCCAGGAACAGCACTCATAAATGATCTGACGAATAAAACCATTTATACGCCCCCAGATAATCAGGAGACCATTAATAAGTTAATGAAGAACCTTGAAGACTATCTGAATATTGATGATGATGATGAGGTTTCACCACTGATCAAATTGGCTGTGCAGCATTATCAGTTTGAAAGCATTCATCCCTTCTATGATGGCAATGGTCGAACCGGCAGAATCATCAACATCTTGTATCTGGTGTTAAAAAATTTAATTGACGATCCGGTATTGTATTTAAGTGCCTATATTATCCACCACAAAGTGACCTATTATCGTTTGCTGCAAGAAGTGCGAACACAGGCGAAATGGGATGCTTGGGTGTTGTTTATATTGAAGGGCATCGAAATTACCGCACTGCAAACCATTGATCAAATAAAACAAATCAACAAGATATTTTCTGAGACTCAGACAATTGTTCAGAAAAGCCTTCCCCGAATTTATTCGAAAGATCTTATTGAGCAATTGTTCATTCATCCTTATTGTAAAATTGAGTTTCTGGTGAATGGAATGAGACTGAACCGAAAAACAGCTTCCAATTATCTTAGAAGTTTAGAAGAATTAAAAATCCTTGAATCAGAAGAAAAAGGAAAAGAATTGATATTTATAAACACTAAATTATATCAATTACTAAAAAAAGGATAATTAAACTCATGTCCAAAAAAACAGCTTTCGCGGACATGAACTTGTGCTCATGTCCAAACTTTACCCATGAGCCTGAAATACAAACAAACCTGTCATTCCTGAATTTCGCGAGCGTAATATCCTGTATCTCCTGCGCATAAAGCCCTTATAAAAGTTACGTGGTTGCTTTACAGCCGGAGACTCCCCTTTTTGCGGGAATGACAACGATTTCGGGAAATTTGGAATTGACACCGTAAATAGTATAAATATTAACGTATTATTAATTATAAATAAAAATGATTGTGATCAAACAAGAATCTATAATACCGTAGCCTATGTTTGAATACAATCCTTTAATTACATCAATACCCATACTTCCCCTTCCATCGCTGCTTCAGGAACTGGCGGAGCTGCTCTTCGCGCGGGTTTTTGCCGGGGTCGTAAATCTTGGTGCCGCTGAGCTTTTCGGGCAAATATTCCTGCGCTGAGAAATTGTCCTGAAAGCCGTGGCTGTACTGGTAATCCTTTCCATAGCCAATTTGCTTCATCAGCTTGGTTGGCGCATTGCGCAGGTGGAGCGGCACAGGCAAGTCGCCTTGCTGCCTCACCAGTTTCTGGGCAGCCCCAATGGCCTCGTAACTGGCATTGCTCTTTGCGGATGAAGCAAGGTAGGTAGCGCATTGCGACAGGATGATCCGCGCTTCAGGCATCCCGATTACATCAATGGCCTGGAAAGTACTGGTGGCCAGTAGCAGCGCATTGGGGTTTGCATTGCCAATATCTTCTGAGGCCAGGATTAGCATCCTGCGGGCGATGAACTTGGGGTCCTCCCCACCTTCCAGCATCCGCGCCAGCCAATACACCGCAGCATTGGGGTCGCTGCCGCGCATGCTTTTTATGAACGCAGAAATAATGTCGTAGTGCTGCTCTCCGGTTTTGTCGTAAAGTGCCATTTTCTGTTGCACGCGCTCCATCACGAGCTCATCCGTTATCACCACCTTCTTCTCCTTAAAGCTGTTCACCACCAGTTCCAGCACATTCAGCAGCCTGCGTGCATCGCCTCCCGACAGCCGGAGCATGGCCTCCCATTCCTTTACTTCGATCTGCCACTGTTGCAGGATTTCGTCATCCTTTATGGCGCGATGGGCAATGGCCACCAAATCATCTTTTTCGTGTGGTTTCAAAATATACACCTGGCAGCGGGAGAGTAGGGCAGAGATCACCTCAAACGAAGGGTTCTCTGTGGTGGCGCCAATCAATACGATGGTTCCGCGTTCTACCGCCCCCAGCAGGGCATCCTGTTGTGCTTTGTTAAAGCGGTGGATTTCGTCAATAAAGAGCAGCGCCTGCTCTCCTGCTTCGGCTTCTTCTATCACTTTGCGCAGATCCTTTACGCCCGAACTAATGGCGCTCAGTGCATAGAAAGGCAGCCCCGCATTTTCAGCGATAATGTGGGCCATGGTGGTTTTCCCCACGCCTGGTGGTCCCCAGAAAATCATGGAAGGTACAGTGCCGCTTTCCACGGCCTGGCGCAGCACCGAAGTCTTGCCAAGCAGATGTTCCTGCCCAATAAAATCATCAAGGTTTCGGGGCCGCATCCGCTCGGCCAGTGGGCGTTTATCGTGGGCTTCTGCCATAGTTTGCGTTGATGTTGGTTTGGTGGCTTGCTACCTTTGTCATTATGAATTTATATTCAATCCTGCGCCCGTTGCTTTTTTCCCTGCCTGCCGAGGCGGCCCACGACCTGAGCCTGCAATCCCTGAAGCTGGCCATGCACCTTCCGGGAATAAAGGGAGCGCTGGGTGCAAAGCACGCGAATTTACCGAAAACTGTGGCCGGAATTACATTCAGGAATCCGGTTGGGCTGGCTGCCGGGCTGGACAAAAATGCCCGCTTTTACCATGAACTATTTGCATTGGGATTTGGATTTATTGAAATAGGAACGGTAACGCCACGGCCACAAGCAGGCAATGCCAAACCACGATTGTTCCGGCTGCCCAGGCAGAAGGCGGTGATAAACCGCATGGGCTTTAACAACGATGGTGTGGCGGCTGTGGCAAAGCGCCTGGAAAATCGCACAGACGACATGGTGATTGGCGGCAACATTGGCAAGAACAAGGACACGCCCAATGAGCAAGCGGAGAAGGATTATGTAGCCTGTTTTTCTGCCTTAAACGGGCTGGTTGATTATTTTGTAATAAACCTAAGCTCGCCCAATACGCCCGGACTTCGGGAGCTGCAAAACAAGGAAGGACTACAGCGCATCCTGGGCGCTGTGCAGGACGAAAACCACAGGCAGCCGGGGCAGCGGCCGGTATTCCTGAAAATAGCGCCAGACCTCACCAATGAGCAGTTGGACGAGATTGTGGAAATAGCGCTGAAAAATAAGCTTGATGGCCTCGTGGCGACCAACACCACCATCGAGCGGGATGGCCTGGAACCAGACCGCGTGGCGGCCATTGGTGAGGGCGGAATGAGTGGTGCCCCGCTCACCAATAAATCCACGGCTGTGCTGAACAAGCTCCGCGAACGTTCCCAGGGAAAGCTTGCCCTCATTGGCTCCGGTGGTGTAATGACCGCACAGGACGCCATGAACAAATTCTCTTCGGGCGCTGATCTGGTGCAGCTTTATACCGGCTTCGTGTTTTCCGGCCCCGGGTTGATCGGGGAGATTCTGGATAGGATACGATAGAAGTGGGAATGCTTGAATCATAAGGAAGAATGGTACTATGTTTTGAATTTATACTGCCTTTCAGGGAGTATAAATATTTCTCCAGAGGCTCAAACCCATCCTTCAGGGCATCAGTAGCTTCGTACTTCAGGGCGGAGGAAAGGAGACCAACAACGAAAGCATCAGGGCTTTAGCCCTTTTAGAATAGAAGGGCTAAAGCCCTCGCGTGTACAATTCCTCTGTTATCCTGCTCACTCTCCCGCAAGCGTCCGCTTGTGGGAATGCCGGTAAAGACCAGGAATTTCGAGATCAAACCTAGCCTTAATTTGTAAGTTTTGCAGTGGTACATTGAATTGATCTCTTTACCCGAAAGGAATACTGTTATGTACTTATTGATAGCCTGAAATACTGCCAACAACATACAGGATTGATTTTGAATGCCTGGATTATCATGCCAAGCCATGTACATCTGATTATCAGCACAGAATCCAATCCAATGGAAGATATTATGCGTGACATTAAAAGCTTCACTTCCCGGAAGCTCAGGGAACAAATTGCCGATCATCCGCAGGAACGCAGGAAGGAATGGCTAATTTGGATGATGAAGCGGGCTGGAAGGAAAAATAACAATAACCGGGAATGGCAATTGTGGCAGCAGCATAACCAGCCTATAAATTATGGGACAACCACATGCAGGAAACTAAATTGGATTATCTTCATAATAATCCGGTAGAAGCAGGGATAGTTCCCCAACCGGTAGATTATCTTTGGAGCAATAGGGGCGATTATTCTGGCACTGAAGGATTCCTGGAAATTGAGCTTTAGTGATGATTTTCAAGCTTTAAAATCACAAGCGGACGCTTGCGATAGATAGGGGTGTCTTGTCCTGAAATAGGTTTACACTAAACGTAAACCCAAACATGGAAAG